>CAZAXY010000021.1:0-38615 GCA_964489125.1 uncultured Saprospiraceae bacterium | reverse complement strand
TGTCTTTGCTTACGGAGCTCTTCAGCTGACTGATATACCGAATAAGGATCTAACTGCGCCGCAATAGCCCGCATAGCCGCATCAGTGATCACATGTGCGTCTACGGAATCTACATAATACTCATTGAGATAATACATGGCCCAATCAAGCTTTTCGCCAGCAGCATCTCCATAATACTTCTGCTGCGAGACAGCTATTAAACAAGCCAATAGTGACAACGATAAAAGAAAAATCCTTTTCATAATGATGTATTAGTGCGAAGGCAAAATTACCTAAGAAACATATGCACTGTGCAAAAGCACATTCAACTACTGAAATTGAGGCCATATGAATCTATATTCATTGCTACACTCATTCATATAAGCAGAAACCCTTTCTTCAGTGTTGTTGGGACTCTTGCAACTCTCTACAGGTCACAAGAATAACTGAATTATGAAACGTTGCATCCATTTTCAGGTCACACGTATAAATTGATCAATCATATCATGATTTATTTTAATATTAATCGCTCAAACTATACGATATTTACGCTATGAGGCTGGTGATGCTCTTCTTATTAATCCACAGTGGTATAAACGCTCAAAATCCATTTGATCTGATAGATCAATACGCAGAGCAGAAGAGCATAGAATCATATTCTAAGGTTTTGGAAGATAATGACTATTATCCTGTGGCTGAGGACAATATTGAAACAGAGCAGCACTATAGAAAAGGAAAGACTGACATCTTCTTAACCTCCGACATATGCAATTATATCGTGATATCATCAACTAATCTCGATTTCAACAAGAGTATTGAAACAGAATTAGACGTACAAAGGCATCAGCTTGTTAAGAATATAAAGTATGGCAGAATAAAACTCTCATGGAATGATAAATCGAATAACACCTACTTCGTACTGATCAATCCAGATGGCAGCTATGAGTTATACTATGCCAACTGTACCAGTATCAAACCACTTAGCACAGGACAACCATAGATTAACAATTATCAGAGATTAACGAGGTAATAAGCGCATGAGAATTATAGTAGTTTTCCTATTCTTTGGATATCAGTTATTTGGCCAATCCTTAGAACAAGAAATTAGATCAGAAATTGAGCGGAAGGAGCAAATCCAAAGTCATCTTGACTCTATCAATAATATCTTAATTGATCTTAAACAACAAAAGATCCTCCAAGATCTCAAGTCGCTAGGCTTGCCCTCCAATAATTATATCGAGCACTCTGCGATGATCTTAGAGTATGCAGAGGATCATGAGCAGGCTGCATGGGTGGCTCACATGATTCTACCAGATATAACTAATGGCAATCTTACTCGGAGCAATGACTTCAGGGTAGATCCAAAGGTGCCAACAGGAACCTCGATAGAAGAAGATTATTTCTTAAAGCATATGCAATCCGACAGTACCTACTACTATGATGGGTATGGCTACGATCGTGGACATCTCGCGCCAAGTGCAGACTTCAGATGGAGTGAACAAGCCTTAAGCGAGAGCTACTATTACTCTAATATATCGCCTCAACTACCAGAGTTTAATAGAAAACTCTGGGCTGAATTAGAATCTGTTCTCAGATACTATGTGATCACACACAACGTCCCCCTGCATATCATTACAATGCCCATCTTAGACGACGGATTGTTCAAAGTAGAAAGATCCATCAATGGCGTTTCAATTCCTGAGTACTTTGTCAAAGTCGCTATAGATATGGAGAATGAGCGGGGAATAGGCTTTATCATGCCCAATGCAGAAAATGTAGATGTAGTTTCATCCTACGCACTTTCCATTGATGATCTCGAAGAGCGAACGGGCTATGATTTTTTCAATAATATACGAGACAACAAGTTAGAATCACGCTTGGAGAAGGAATATTGGTTTCCTGAGTTGGATGGTGGAGACAGGGAGCCTCTAAGGATATCTGAGATCCCAAAAGGTAATCTTAACACTGCACTTGCGGGAAGATTTATGGGTAATGGTGCCAGATATACCGTCTGTGGCAATGTGGTATCAACTCGGCATTCTCGAAAGGGCAACTTGTTCTTGAATCTAGATAAACAGTTTCCAAATCAGATATTTTCAGTATTCATCAGGAAGGACAATCTTGTAAACTTCAATACCGATCTTACCCAAGTCGTAAAAAACAAAAATGTATGCTTCAACGGTAAGATCGACAACTTCAATCAAGTCCCGACCATCATCCTAAAGGATGAAAATGAGATGACCATACTGAAAAAAAGCATGTAGCCAGAGACTACATGCTTTGCGTTATTGATTTAATTCTATGTCATCAGAAATTTAATCCTGAATAATCACCATTATTCTTTGTATATCGTTACCATCGGTATACTCTAAGATATATACGCCAGCTTCTAAGTCGTCAGTGCTTAAGCGGTTATATCCTTCTCTCATCACTGTTCTATGGAATACATTTCCTTGTAGATCGATTAATGCAGCAGTTGCATTACTACTTACTGCTCCCTCTATCTGAATGACAAGGCCCGTTCCTACTCTTGTAGGATTAGGCATAACTTGTATGTTGACCTGAGCTTGAGATGTTGTTTGAGCTTGACCAGTCATGCCATTGTTGTCAGGAACTTGAGCTGATGGATTAGTAATGAATAGTGAATAATCTTCAACCTCACCACTTACGCATGGATCACATGCATTATCAATACGTCCGTAAGTTGCGATGATTCTAAATCTCAATGGTCTGTCCGTCACCGCAAAAGATGGAACAGTAATGAATCCACCAGTCTCTTCTATGCTACGACTTAAGAATACAAACTCCTCTGCATCATCAAAATCTCCATCACAGTTCCAATCGATGTATCCATAGTGAGATATCTCAGCTATGTCCTCAAAGAATCCTGTATTTATCCAGACATCAAATGACTCACCTATCTCGAAGTCAACAACTATATCTGAAAAATCTGCATATCCTCCATTATTACCAGACTGATTGAAGACGTTTCCAATCTTGACATCATCGATCCATTCGAATCTACTGTCGCCTTGAATATCACAAAAGGTCTTATTCTCATCGCATGCATCTGGTATTCCATTACCATCAGTGTCCACATTGTCATCGCCATTGGGACAAATATCATCACTATCACATACGCCATCGCCATCACTATCATTGCTTGGATCAAATGGACAAGTATCACAGCCATCTGGAATACCATCACCATCCATATCGGCATTGTCATCAGATCCTTGGCAGAGATCACTGCTATCACACACTCCATCACCATCAAAATCATTCAGGAAGTCTATAGGACAAGGGTCACAAGCATCAGGTACACCATCTAGATCCACATCAAAGTTATCATTGCCTTGTAGGCAAACATCTACATCGTCACAGATTCCATCATTATCCACATCCCCTGCATTACACTGATCACAGCCATCCGGAATACCATCTCCATCAACATCGGCATTATCATCAAAGCCTAAACAGATATCAACATTATCACACACGCCGTCATTATCGCTGTCTCCGACTGGGCAGCTATCACATCCGTCAGGGATACCATCGCCATCCATATCGGCATTGTCATCGAAGCCTAAGCAGATATCAACATCATCGCAGACTCCATCATTGTCACTATCTCCTACATTGCAGTCGTTATCATTCATTCCTGTATCAGTGTCGTTATCGCATCCGTCAGGAATACCATCACCGTCTGAATCAATATTATCATCAAAGCCCATGCAGACATCAGCATCATCGCAGATTCCATCATTGTCACTATCGTTCATCGTTACTGCTCGTGCGCCACAGGTTACTAATGAAGCGATCTGCGCTGCAGTAGCTGCAACAGGCGAATCAAATTCTACCGGAATATACTGACGAGGAAGGGTACAGCCATCAAATGTTTGATCACATACAGGGTCTAAAACGACATCACTAAATGATCCTCCTGGCGAAGCATATAGTGCTAGTCTACTTGCCTCCGCCTGAATAGTCGCACCAATCACCGTAACAGATGCATTAAATGGAGCAGACTTGAGAGCGTCAATACCTGTGTATGGATCGATCTGTGAGCAATTCACAAATGCTCCTGGGCCCTCACATTCTAATCCTGTGAATGCATCACTGAAGATGACTAATTCCAACTCATTCTCTTCTATATGTGATAGTGAACCGCTATTCATTAACGCTATAGCACCCTCCATAGCGGCATTAAGATCATCCCCTCCCGAAGGACATGGCTGCTCAACGCAAAATTGACGCTGTACTGCAGTAATTGATCTACCATTCTCAAAATCTAACTCTACAGAAACCTCCTGACCAAAACTTCCGCCGTAATGCATGACCGCTACACGAGATGTTGGACAATTAGCTTGAATATTAGCAATCGTAGCCACGATGGTTTGCTCAAATAAGGAATATTCTTCAATACTTATACTCTGAGAATTATCAATAACAAAGAGGACATCTGTATTAATTGTATCTGAAGTCTCACAGACTTGAAATCCAGTATCACCATTATTATTTCCATTGTTATCATCACATCCATCAGGAACGCCATCGCCATCCATATCGGCATTGTCATCAAAACCTAAACAGATGTCCATGTCATCACAGACACCATCATTATCACTATCTCCTACAGCACAACTATCACATGCATCAGGAATACCATCTCCATCCATATCGGCATTATCATCAAAGCCCAAACAAACATCGACATCATCACAAACACCATCATTGTCACTATCTCCTATCATACACTGGTCACAACCATCTGGAATACCATCACCATCCATATCGGCAGCATCGTCAAATCCTGGACATACATCACACAAGTTGGGTATGCCATCTCCATCATCATCATTTTTGTCATTGCCTCCAGGGCAGATATCCTCACTATCACAGACCCAGTCACTATCAGAGTCCTGATCATCACAACCACACATTCCAGCTTCTTGCCGAGTAGGGTCAGTAGGACACTCGTCAGTTCTGTCACACTCGCCGTCACCATCTGTATCCACATCTCCGACTAAGGCACAATTACATGGTCCACATACATTGTCTGGATTTTTAAATGAGCCGTCGGCGTTAAAAAACTGCCCAACTTCATTGCACTCTCCTCTAACTGTTCTAAGGTTTTCGGGATTCTGTGGAATAATACAAAAAGTTATCCTGCCATCTTCATCAGGCGTACATGTCGTACATGGATCAACTCTATTCGTCTCACATGGCCCACAATGGGTAATATCATCATTTAGTCCGCTGCACTCGATGCGTCGTGTCATTCCATCCTGACACACATAAATTAATTGAGATTCACTTTGACATCCACAGTCGTCTTCGTCACAGACATCTCCTATTCCATCTCTATCTGAATCATCCTGCGAGGGATTGAATGTGTGCGGACAGTTGTCAGATTCATCTGGTACACCATCCAAATCTTTGTCTTCAAATACGTTACTGAAGTCCTCATAATTGTAATCTTCAACAGCGAATGCTGAAATAGAAAAGAATACCGACAGCATAAGAACTCCTGTCGTAAATAGGTTAGATTTCATCATCTCAAAGGTTAAGTCTTATAAAAATTTCGCAACAGTTGAATCCATATTATACATGGACTCAAAAAATCGAGAGATAATCAATTGGTTGCCTAAAAAAATGCCTTGAACGACATCTAGGACAGGGTATTCACAAATTAAGACTAATTAATGCGCTATCAGGTCACGCTTTCACAAAAGATCATACTTAAAATTTAGTTTTGCTAAGCACTTTACATTTATGACGCAGAATAAAGAAAATTATGTCAAATCTGAATAGGGGTAAATATAAAATCTTTGTGATTAATGCATTTACGAAAGGTTCATTTTCAGGCAATCCCGCAGCATATATACCTCTAACTGGGTGGCTTCCAGATGCAACCTTACAAGCGCTTGCGGAGCAAAATAATCTGTCAGAAACAGTATTTACAATACCTGAAAAAAAAGATGAAGATTACCATATCAGGTGGTTCACACCAAGCACAGAAGTAAGGCTTTGTGGGCATGCCACCTTAGCCTGTGCACATGTGTTATTCACAGAATACGGTCACCGTGGAAGTTCCATAAAATTTAATTCTATGTCAGGTCCTATAAGTGTTTCTAAATCAGAAACCTTACTTACACTAAACTTTCCAACGGACCATATTGAGAAGCTCGAAATCGACCTAGATTATGAAGACATATTGGGTGTAGATCCTATTGAGACCTATAGAGGAAATGATGACATTTTATTGATATATCGTCACGCTGATGATATCATCAACATGAAACCCAATTTCATGAAGCTCGCTCAGGCAATTACCAGAGGAGTAATAGTTACAGCACCAGGACCTGATCCTTATGACTTTATCTCAAGAGGCTTTTTTCCGGCGGTTGGTATCAACGAAGATCCTGCGACAGGATCAGCACATACCACACTCTGTCCATATTGGGCCCGCCGCTTGAATAAAAATGAGCTAACAGCCAAACAATGGAGCCAAAGAGGTGGATATTTCAGTTGCAACTATCTTGGCAAGAGGACACAGATCTCTGGAGAATGTGAAACCTATCTTACTGGCGAAATATTTATATAAATCTTAGGCCTTAATCTTATAAACTATCTTGCCGCACTGTTCTGATCTATTGGCATTGGAGAATCTGAACTCTCTTGATTTTCTCAGTGCTAGTGATGTCAATGAAGATCTAAAAATAGTCGACTCTTCTCTATTAAAAGAAGACTCTACTACTTTACCTTGCGCATCGACGCAGACATCTATTACCACATCACCATCCTCAGTAGAAAGAATAAAGATGTTGGGTTGATGTTCTAAGTCTCTATCCCCCAGTCCATTGCCTATCTGGAGCGTAAGATTATCATCTACTCTATGCTCTTGTACAGATGTCAAGTCCACAGATTGTTCGGTTTGGGATTGCTCTTCAGGTACTTGAGTCGATGTAGGCTCATCCTCAGTGAATATATCTCGATTGTCTTCTTCTATCGGTACTCGTCTACGCTCTTCTTTCCTATCCCTGTTACGCCCATTATCTGCTATCACGTCACCATCTGAATCTCCAGTTTCCTGACTTGATCTTCGGCTCGGGGCTTGCTCAACATAGTCATAGCAATCTTCGCCGAACATCTCAGAAGCTTTCGGATGATCTAGAGATATGGCTTTAGACAAACTTTCACAAGCATCATTTCTACGGCCCTCTTCTTTAGCTATAATCGCGGATTGGTAATGTAAGTCTGCATCGAATCGATCTAATTCGATGGCCGTTCTTAAATAGTTTTTAGCGGCAGTCAAGTTGTTAAGGCGGTACTCGGTGTCAATCATTATCCTAACCACTTCTTTGGTGACTCCTGCTCGTTCGATATACTCCATGATGTCTTGCTTCGTACCCCTATATGCCCCTAAGTCATACTTAGCTCTAGCCCTCATTACATATGCATTTAAAAATGAATCGTCTTCTCGGAGGATACGGTTATACATCCTTACTGCCTCATCATACCGTGAAGCCTGATAAAGCACGTTAGCTTTCATAAATAGCACTGTCGCATCGTTTTCTAAGTCTTGTGCAGAAACTGTACTAGTGAGATTTGTTGTGAAAAACAGGATCGATAAGAGTGTCAGAAAGTTAATTTTCATTTTATCAAGTTATGGTCTTTTTATTCTTTTTGCCTTCTATTCTAGTATGAACCTAGTGACAGTGTTCATACCTTTATGACGTAAAGTCACGAAATAGTCGCACCAAATTATGTCTTAATTAATCCAAAATGATAAGTTAAGCGTTGAATTGTTAGATGCCACAATTGGCAAAGTGAATAATGACAAGAATAATATGAAGAAAATATATGTAGTCTCCGCCAAAAGAACCCCCATGGGAAGCTTTGGTGGATCATTGAGTGGATTTAGCGCCCCTCAACTAGGATCTCTGGCTATAACTGGCGCCCTTGAGGCAGCTGGGGTCAAACCCGAATTAGTCAATGAAGTACTGTTTGGCAATGTCTGTCAAGCCAATTTAGGCCAGGCCCCTGCACGTCAAGCTGCTATGGGCGCGCATATCCCTAATACAGTGCCCGCCACCACCATAAATAAGGTTTGCTCATCGGGAATGAAAGCTGCTATGCTAGCTAGCCAGGCTATAGCACTGGGTCATGCTGACATCATTGTGGCCGGAGGGATGGAGAGCATGAGCAATGTTCCATTCTATATGCCTAAACTCAGGTGGGGTAATAAGTATGGTGGCACCGAAATGATCGATGGACTTCAAAAAGATGGACTTACTGATGCCTATAATCACCAAGCTATGGGTAATTGTGGTGATGCAACGGCAGAGAAATATAATATCTCCAGAGAACAACAGGATGATTATGCTATTCAATCTTATGAGAGATCTGCAGAGGCAACTTCCAATGGCAAATTCACTAGCGAGATTGTACCAGTATCTATCCCTCAGCGTAAGTCAGATCCAATCATTATGAATGAGGATCAGGAATATAAAAATGTGAAATTTGAAAAGATTCCAGCATTAAGACCTGCCTTTAGTAAGGAAGGGACTGTTACTGCTGCAAATGCCTCAACACTTAATGATGGTGCGGCTGCTTTAATTCTGGCGAGCGAAGATGCGGTGAGAAAGCATAATCTCACCCCCATAGCTGAGGTAATTTCATATGCCGATGCAGCCCATGAACCAGAGTGGTTTACAACGGCGCCAACTAAGGCAGCCCCAAAGGCCCTCGAGAGAGCCGGCTTACAGATGAGTGACATGGACCTATTTGAGGTGAATGAGGCATTTTCTGTTGTAGCCTTAGCATTTGCACAGACTTGTGGTATCTCTCAAGATATTATGAATATCAATGGTGGTGCAGTATCCCTAGGACACCCTCTCGGATGCTCTGGTGCGCGAATTTTAACAACGTTAATCCATGGATTGCATAATGAAGATCAGAAAAATGGTTTGGCAACATTGTGTAATGGAGGAGGTGGCGCCAGTGCCATGGTGATTTCTAAAGTATAAATGATTTAACTTTATCAGGATGAAAAAGACGCTCTTCTCAATTTGTATGCTGTTCAGCATAGTATCGTACAGCCAAGAAGTAGTAGAAGTCACATTTGAAGGAAATCTAAGTGAGGGTTTCTTTGAAGTGGTCACACTTACCTTGGGTGTGGACTTCGAGCTATCGAGTGGAGCAGATCTATATCGAATGACCTATACAACTACAGGATCTGATAATACTGAAGACGTGGCCAGTGGATTGCTAATCCTTCCTGACAATATTACAGGGCCAATGCCGATCATAAATTACCAACATGGGACTACCGATGGTCGAGATGCTGTACCATCCAATCAATCTGGGCAAGAATTTTTACTTGCTGCGGCTTTTTCTACAATGGGTTTTATCGCATATGCGCCAGATTACATCGGTATGGGTACCTCGAGAGGTTTTCATCCTTATGTCCATGCTGAGACTGAGGCAAGGGCAAGCATTGATATGCTCGCTGCGGTTAAATCTTACTTGACATCAGAGGAAATCGCTTTTACAGACCAGCTATTTATTACTGGATATAGCCAAGGTGGACATGCGGCCATGGCCGCTCATAGGATGATAGAACAGGAGTTTTCTGATGAGTTGACTGTGACCGCTTCACTGCCGATGAGTGGCCCTTACGATATCTCTGGTATCATGACAGATCTGCTATTTACCGATGAGGAATTTTTCTTCCCATCGTATATAGTGTATAGTACTTTAGGGTTACAAGCCGTTAATCCTGATCTATTCGATGATATTAGTGAAGTATTCAGACCAGAATTTGTTGATGTTATAAGACCATTTGCCGAGAGCGGCAATGGATTATTAGAGCTGAATCGTCAATTGATTGAGTTACTTCAACAAAATTTCGGGAGCTCCTTGCCGAGATTTCTTGTTCAAGACGAGTTACTGGATATCCTTCAGAATGATGACAACCATCCATTCACAATAGCCCTTCAAGAAAACGATGTATTCGACTGGTCTCCTCAAGCGCCTGTATTGATGCTCTACTGTGAAGGCGATGATCAGGTTCCGTTTGAAAACTCTCTTTTAGCTGATAGCATATTAAACTTGAGAGGGGCTCTAGATACTAGGGCGATGTCTGCAGAATCTGGGGTCTCACTCGATCATAATCAATGTATTGCACCCGCATTAGAAATTGGAGTTCCATGGCTATTGTCATTCGTGGATCAGACAACAGCAACCGACAATGTAATCATCAATCCTGATGAAATAACCATATTCCCAAATCCTACAGCAGATAAACTCAACATTTCTATTGATATTGATGATGTTCAGCGAGTAAATCTCTTGGATATGACTGGACGTATAATTTGGTCGCGCATAAATCCAAGCCGCCGAGAAATCATCGACGTAAGTAGTCTCAATGATGGAGTTTACATCATTCAGAGTCTGACAGATGAGTTCTCTTTTATTAACAGAGTCATTGTTCAATAAAACTGTTTGACTAATCTGATTTATACCTTCTACTGCTCAATTGGTATTTGCTATTCAGTTATTCCATTAAGAAAATGGCATAAAATTATTCTGTACTACATTTTTCGCTAACCTATCTCAAATGATAGTTCTGACTTCTATGCTTTAAGCCGATGAGCGTATTTCTTTCTGATTTTGCTCACTTTAGGACTTACCACAGCAGCACAGTACCCATTCTGTGGATTCTGATTGAAATAGTCTTGATGATAATCTTCAGCTGCATAGAATTCTGGCATGGGACTAAGCTCAGTGACTATTGTACCTGACCAAATGGTAGGAGCAAGTTCCTTCATTGATTGTTCAGCAATGGTTTTTTGTCCTTCATCATGGTAGTAGATCACAGATCTATATTGAGTTCCGACGTCATTGCCTTGACGGTTGAGCTGAGTAGGATCGTGACAAGTCCAGAATATTTCTAAAATCTCGCTATATGAGATCACCTTTGGATCATAAGTTACCTGTACCACTTCTGCATGTCCAGTCATTCCACTGCATACTTCTTTGTAGGTAGGGTTTTTCGTCTTTCCTCCAGCATATCCTGAAATGGCAGACTCAACGCCTTGCATCAAATTGTAAACCGTTTCTACACACCAAAAACATCCTGCTCCTAATGTTGCTACTTCCATCTGTTTCCTTTATTAATTATTCAACCATATAACCCAGCTGCGTCGCTTTGGTTGATCCTATAATGCTCAAATAAGTGTTCAAAAACAACCACAATGACATTTAATGATTAAATCACATAACATATGTACAGAACGACTACTTTTGCGCTCAATTAAAAATCAGAAATGGGTAAGATCTTAATTAACGACGGCATCCATCCAACAGGAGCAAACATGCTTCGAGATGCTGGACATGAAGTGGTAACTGATAGAATAGAACAAGATGATCTAATGACGCAATTGCAGAGTTTTGATGCGATATGTGTACGAAGTGCAACTAAGGTGAGAACACCGCTGATCGATGCTTGCCCTGAGCTCAAAGCCATCTGTCGTGGAGGCGTAGGACTTGACAATATTGATGTCGATCATGCCAAGAGCAAAGGCATAGCAGTCATCAATACGCCAGCGGCCTCTTCGAGGTCTGTTGCAGAACTCGCCATGGCACATCTGTTCTCCGTAGCTCGATCTTTATACAAGAGTAACAAGGCCATGCCTACCAAGGGAAATACAGAATTTAAAGCATTAAAAAAATCCTATTCTAAGGGCTTTGAACTGTATGGTAAGACCCTAGGGGTTATCGGTTTCGGTCGCATCGGGCGAGCTACTGCTGAATTAGCGCTGAGCATCGGAATGGAGATACTCCCGGTAGACCCATATATGGACGAAGCAGAGCTAACAATAGGTGGTAAAACTCATCACGCCAAGGCTACTATCAATACCGTCTCTATGGATGAAATGCTGGCTCAGGCAGACATCATCACATTGCACATTCCATTCTTAGGAGAGCCGGTACTGAGCAATGGCGAATTTGCTAAGATGAAAGATGGAGCCATATTAATTAATGCTTCAAGAGGCGGAACGGTAGATGAAGATGCCATGCTCGCTGCTCTCAATAGTGGAAAATTGGCTGCGGCAGGCATAGACGTTTTCATTGGAGAACCGACTCCAAGACAAGACATCCTTGATCATGAACGAGTGTCCTTGACCCCACATACAGGTGCATCGACGGTCGAGGCACAAGAAAAAATAGGAATTGAACTCGCTGAAAAGCTGCTTGCAGTATTAGCGTAGTTTTCTATACTTGAACGTTAAAAGTCGTGTAGATCGAGGATTTGAATATCTCTCGATCTGCGCTTAAGACTAGCTGAGCGTTAGATTTAATTAACTTTTGTCGATTGACATCTACTATTAACATACCACGGGTATCATCTGTATCTCCTGACCTAACCACCTGGCAATAATAATCACCTATATCAGTACAATAGTTCGGATCGAGAAATGCTAGCATAGCAACAGCATCTGCCCATGTACACGACAGCTCGTGACCTTCTGATTGCATCCAATCCAATCTTACTTGTTGCATCTCAACAATCTCCTTAGATAAAGGATGGTGATCATGCCTGAGCAAGGCCAGTTCATCCAAATCGAGATAACCATGTCTCAAGGTGATATCCCAACCGACGATCATCTTTGGTATATCTGTATTAATACAAAAATCTGCCGCCTCTGGGTCCACCCAAAAGTTATATTCTGATACAGGTGTGATATTACCCGGCATCTGGTAACTACCGCCCATGATAAGTAGTCTCTTGACGAGTGATCCCAAGTCAGGAAACTGTTGTAATGCGAGAGCCACATTAGTCAACGGTCCTAAAGTTATGATGGTCAGCTCATCAGGATGGTTCAATATTGCTGAGCGTAGGCCCTCAGCTGCACTTATGGGAGATGGTTTTCTACCATGATTATCGATATCTATGTCCCCCAAGCCATCCGTGCCGTGAATAAAATCTGAAGACGATAACGGTCGTGTTAATGGTTTCTCTGCCCCAACAAACACGGGTATATTTCGATTCATACGATCACACAGATAGAGTACATTCTGAGCTACCTGTCCTACAGTTGCATTGCCACCAACGCATGAGATACCTATAATTTCGACACTTGGATCTTCCAATGCCATCACTATAGCCACCGCATCATCTGTGCCAGCATCAGTATCTATAAATACCTTCTTTTTCATCTTTGTAATCTTAGCTTCTTCTATTCTTGAATCAACAATACCTATTCTCTGTAAGAGATTATATACTAATGCCTTAATTTTACAGTAATCAATACAAATTAATATTATGGCTCAAAAAGCAGTACCTGTATTAGACCTAGCAAAATGGACCGATGGTTCTACAGAGCAGAAGTCACAATTTGTTGCAGAACTTGGTGACGCTTTTCATGAGATAGGGTTTATCGCTATTAAGAATCATGGAATACCCATGTCCCTGATTGAAGATTTCTATAGTTCATCTAAGTCATTTTTCGCCTTGGATAAACCTACGAAATCAAATTATGAAATCCCCGGATTAGCTGGACAGCGGGGGTATACTTCATATGGAAAAGAACACGCTAAAGGATCTAAAGTGGCGGATCTAAAGGAGTTTTTTCAAATCGGACAACAAGTCGATGATACACATCCTGATAAGGAGCGATATCCTGAGAACGTTCAGGTAACTGAGGTGCCACAATTTCCTAAACTGGGTTTTGATCTGTACCAGTCTTTTGAAAAAGTCGGAACGATCTTGCTCAAGGCTATTGCCATCCATCTCGATCTTCCTGAAGACTACTTTGATGGGCAAGTTTATGAGGGCTCGAGTATTTTAAGAGCGATTCACTATCCCCCAATCACCGAAGAGCCAAAAACTGCCATCCGAGCAGAGCAGCATGAAGACATTAACTTGATCACTTTACTGGTAGGAGCAAGTGCAGGAGGTCTGCAATTGCTCAACAAAAACAATGAGTGGCTTGATATAGAACCTGAAGAAGATGAAATTGTCATCAACGTTGGAGATATGCTCCAGCGAATGACTAATGATTACTTGAAGTCTACGACACATCGAGTCATTAATCCGCCAAGATCCGAATGGCATAAACCAAGATTGTCGATACCTTTCTTTTTACATCCTGTTCCGAATATGGACTTAACATGCTTAGATCGCTGTATTAATGCAGGTGAAGCCGCACATTATGAACCTATAACGGCTGGAGAGTATCTCGATGAACGGTTGAGAGAGATTGGTTTGAAAAAATAACCTGATGCTTAGAGCCACTAAAAAAGCCCTCATCGATACAGATGAAGGCTTTTTTTACTTTTAAAACTGAGCAGCGGGCTTATTATCCTAAAGCCTTTATGTGCTTATTCAATTTGCTCTTAACATTGGCTGCTTTGTTCTTATGCCAAAGGTTTTTCTTTGCAAGCTTATCAATCATGCTTGTCACTTTAGGAAAAAACTTCTTAGCTTCTTCCTGATCTTCTATTTCTCTTAGTTTGGCGATAGCAGTACGAGCAGACTTCTTGTAATATCTATTCGCAATTCTCTTTTTAGCGTCTTGTCGAGCTCTTTTCTTTGCAGAAGCGTGATTAGCCATATGAGTTTTCTTTGTTGCTTGTTTTAAAAGTGGTGCAAAAGTATACTATTTCAAGGAATAAAAAAGGTGTAGAAATCAGTTTTTATATATCATGACGCTATAAGACATAGATAAGAGCTCAAGAAGCAAGGCGATTCAGTAATATGAACACAGATTGTTAACTTTAAGACTACAGTCCAATACCCGTTAAAAAGGATATGCAAAAGATTTTAAAGTATGGATTAGCAGTACTTATTATTGCCCTTTTAATTGGTGGGTATATGGCGTATCGCTTTGTGGACAGAGTCCTCAATGGCGTGGAAGACTATGACTATGAGGTACCTGCCATACAGTTTGATACAGATCGAGCCAATATTCTTGTCTTTACTAAAACGAATGGCTTCCGGCATGGTGGAGCGATTGAAGCATCTATTCCCACTATACAGAGGATCTGTAAAGATCATGAATGGCACATGATTCATACCGAAAATGGCGCAGCTTTTAATGATAGCGACCTCTCCCAAGTCGACCTGGTAATATGGAATAATACTACAGGGCCAGTACTGACGGAAGATCAACAGCAAGCCTTGAGAACATATATTGAGTCTGGCGGAGGATTCTTAGGTATACATGCGGCAGGAGATGGGTCGCACAAGTGGTCATGGTATAGGAGTCATATTATCGGAGCAGACTTCTCTCACCATCCGATGAATCCACAATTTCAGGAAGCCAAAATGATCTTAGAGTGCGATAGGACCAGCAAGTTTCTCTGTCATGATCTCAGGTCATCATGGAACCGTACTGATGAATGGTACATATTTAAGGATAACCCCAGAGACAAAGGGATGTCGATCCTTTACACAGTAGATGAATCGACGATTAATCCTGATGGTGAGTTTCTGTTTATGGGTAAAGATAAAAAGCAAGGAATGGGTTCTGACCACCCTATAGTATGGTATAATGAGATTGATAAAGGAAGGTCTGTCTACAGTGCATTAGGTCACACAAAAGAATCATGGTCAGAGCAAGAACATCTCCAAATGATTAGTAATGCTATGCAATGGGCAGGCAGATTAGGTTTATAAATCAATTTAAATGATACGACCATATATTTTGGCTGAATCTAACTGGAAGTCCATAAAAGATGCTTCTATAGATTTAGCAATTCTACCTTGGGGAGCCACAGAAGCTCATAACTATCATCTACCGTATGGCACCGATAATTATGAGGCAGATGCTATCGCAGCCGAGTCTGCCAGAAAAGCTTATGCAGCAGGTGCTAAAGTCATGGTTTTACCAACGGTGCCATTTGGTGTTAATACAGGGCAGACAGATATCACATTCGACATCAATCTCTATCCAAGCACCCAGCTGATCATTCTCGATAATATAATTGAGGTCTTAAATAGGCAAGGCATTTATAAACTACTTGTGTTTAATAGTCATGGAGGAAACGATTTCAAAACCGCACTTCGAGAATTGGGCGTAAAGTACCCCGATATGTTTCTGTGCCAGACTCACTGGTTCAAGGCATTGGATAAGGCAAAATATTTTGAAGAATCAGGTGATCATGCAGACGAGATGGAGACCAGTATCATGATGCACCTACGACCAGAGCTAGTACTCCCTCTGTCCGATGCGGGCGATGGAGCTGAAACTAAAAATAAGATCGCAGCATTCAACGAAGACTGGGTCTGGACAGAACGCCCTTGGTCTAAGATATCCAAAGATACTGGAGTGGGCAATCCTTACAAATCTACTCCCGACAAAGGTCAGCGGTTCCTGAACGATCTCACAGATAAAATCGCCGACCTATTCGTCAAAGTTGCAAATTGTGATGTTATGAAATTGTATTAGAGCTATTATCTTAATTCCCAATTACGAAGGATATGAACAATTCTAAACAGAATCGAAGGACATTTTTGTCAACTAGTGCAACTGCTCTAGCAGGTTTTTATATTGTACCGAGGCACGTCCTTGGCGGCACTGGTTACACTGCTCCGTCAGATAGATTGAATGTTGCAGCAATCGGCGCTGGCGGCAAAGGATATTCTGATATCATTCGGGCCAGTGGTGATGGCACTAATAATATTGTCGCTATGTGCGACATAGACTCCAATCTTGCTGCTAGAGCTCGAACGAAGTTTCCTCAAGCTAGCTTCTATAAAGACTTCCGCAAGATGCTGGTAAATATGGATAAAGATATAGATGCTGTTACCATATCCACTCCTGATCACAATCATGGTGTAGCGGCAATGACTGCTATACGTATGAACAAGCACGTATATGTTCAGAAACCACTGACGCATAATATATATGAAGCTCGACAACTAACAGAAGGTGCACGCCAATACAAGGTAGTATCACAAATGGGCAATCAAGGTGCATCAAATCCCTGCCAAGAACAGATGAAACAATGGTTTGATGATGGTTTACTAGGCACTGTAGACACTGTCCATGTATGGACTAATCGTCCTGTCTGGCCACAAGGAATCCCCGTGCCCACAGAACCAATGCCGCGCCCTGAGCATCTCGATAGTAAGGATTGGGATCTCTTCGTAGGTCCTGCCGAGCTGGTTGATTATCATCCGCTTTACCATCCATTCAAATGGCGAGGCTGGTGGAATTTTGGCACAGGTGCTCTAGGCGATATGGGCTGTCACTTGATCGACGTGCCATTTAGGTTACTTCAATTGGGTTATCCTACCGAAGTAGAATGTAGCGTCGGACAAGTTTTTAAAAGAGATTGGACCCCAGAGCACATACCTGAAGGCTGTCCTCCGAGCAGTAGCGTACAACTAAGATTTGAGGCATCACCAGTCAATCCATCACCTATCAAGTTCAATTGGACCGATGGTGGGATTCGGCCATTTCATCCAGATATCATTCCAGCTACTGATGATCTCGGCGATAGTGGAAGTAATAATGGTGTACTAATTATTGGAGATAAAGGAGTGATGACCTGTGGCACATATGGAGCAACACCTAAATTATATACTTACGATGGTCAAGTATTGGAGATGGACGATAATTTTCAATCTATTAATCCTTATTCAGAAATGCCAGAATGGGGCCATCATTACTCATGGACTGAGGCGTGTAAGGCAGGCTACAATAGCAAGGAACATAAATCACTGACTTCATCATTTGATTATTCCGGTCCCATGACTGAGACCGTGCTAATGGGGAATTTGGCCATACGAAGCTACCAACTCATCACCCAATCAGATGATCGTAGAGAATATCCTGGGCGTAGAAAGTTAATCTGGGATGGCGAGAAGATGGAGATAACCAATTTTGCTGAGGCTAATCAATTTGTCAATCGCTCTTATAGAGAAGGGTGGCGACTGATATGATTGAGGCATTTCTCATAATACACAGGTACTGGCACATGTCAATATTGGGTCACTATCTAGCTTATAATAGCTCCAGATGTTCTGCAGATTTAACAGTATCTATAACCCCAAATTAGCCTCTACTACATTGTTTTTATAATATCTTTATTCCGTAGATGACCCAGATTGATACGTTGTGGATATTGATTTGTACCATATTGGTGGCATTCATGCAATTGGGCTTCTTATGCCTTGAGGTCGCTGAGGTAAAAAGTAAGAATTCTAGAAATATTGGTGCCAAGAACATCTTTTATTTGATGGTGAGCTTGGCAATATTCTTGTTAATAGGATCGGCAATGATATTCGGAGAGTCGATCTACGGATTAGTAGGTAATCCACTAGATATCACTAAGCTTTACGCCGACACTGAGAGAGTTTCAATCTTATTATACCAGGCCATTATAGCTGTTACCGTCATCACTATAGTTTCTGGTGCGGTAGCGCAAAGAATTAGGTTTTCTGCCTATACCATATGTGTTGTGATGCTCTGTTTATTGGTTTATCCTGTGGCAGGTCACTGGTACTGGTCCTCCACTTTTGGTGATCCTAGTCAAGGATGGCTAGCTCAACTTGGCTTTAAAGACTTTGCTGGCGCAACTGTTGTCCATTCTGTTGGTGGAGCAGCAGCCTTAGCGATAAGCATTATTCTCGGTCCTCGACTCGGTCAATCTATAAGTCATCGGGCGGCTATCAGATCAAATAATCCCGCACTATCATATGTAGGCATCGTACTTATATGGTTTGGTTGGTTTGGGTTCACTGGAGGTCATCTCATGTCATTTTCTGACGGAGTAAGTCATGTGATATTTATTACAATAGGTGGGTCGCTTGGTGGCGTTATTGGAAGCAGAATAATCGCATACTTCTGGGGACGCCAGGAGTTATCCATCTGGGGGGTATTGATTGGCCTTTTGGCTGGACTGGTTTCAATCTCAGGCGGTGCTCCGTATTTTTCAATTTATGAGGCAATATTAATAGGTTTAATTGGTGGTTTATTTGCGATGCTGGGATCATGGCTCTTGCAACGCCTAGAAATCGATGATGTAGTTGGAGTTATACCTGTTCATCTATTTGCAGGCATATGGGGCTCTCTTTCAGTAGCTATATTTGCAAATACGTCAGTGCCTGGTTGGAATGAAATGGGCGCCATAAACATATTTGGTGTGCAAGTTTTGGGAGCGCTACTTATTCCATTGTACAGCTTCATTGTGATGTACGCAACCGCATATGTACTTAAAAAAAGAAATGTAAACGGTGTATCCGATGAAGCTGAGAATGTAGGATTAACTACATATGAACACGATACGAGTAAAGCAGTAAATGATCTGTTGGCCGCCATGGACAAACAGCGTATCGAACAAAGTTTTACAACACCTATTGAAGTAGAACAAGGTACTGAGATAGCTAAGATCGCCTCGGTGTATAACATGGTCATAGATAAGCTCAATACAGTAAAGCACTCCGAAGCCTCCTTGAGAAAATCTATGGAGAGTCGAAACACAGCTCTGAGATTCCAAAGAGATATATTTCAAGTGTTTGGTCAGTGTGAAACCGCTGTTGAAGGATTTAATCAGATGATACGCCCCTTCTTATTGCGCATGGATATAAAGATGATTCATCTCTATGAGGTCAACTTAAAAAGAAACCAAATAAGACTCTTGGATGCAAGCCGAAGGATAGAGGGATTAGTCGAAAGAATTGACTTAGAGAAGATTGAAAAAAAGGGCCTCGAAGAGACTGACATAATCAGAGAGAATATCCTTAGTGGTCGCAGGGCACAATACCATGATAGCAACCCTGAATTTGAGCCAGTTAGGCAATTCTTACAGGACGAAATAGCCAATTGCGTCATTGAACCCATCATAACCCTTGACAGAAAACCTCAAGGGGGTCTTGTCTTTTTTTTCGAGGATGAACTCGATACGGATTCACATATACGCCAGAACATCGAGGGATTTGCCAATGCACTCAGTCACTTATTTGACCGACAAAAAAGTCGAGAACGCCTAGTGGACCTTGCCGAGCGCGAAAGGAAAGCCAACAGTGCTAAATCAGACTTTTTGGCCATGATGAGCCATGAGATTCGCACACCCATGAACGGTGTGATAGGTATGTCATCTATGTTGCTAGAGACTAACTTAACTCAAGAGCAAAATGACTTTGTAGATTCGATCCAAACCAGTGCAGATTCGTTGTTAGTGATCATCAACGATATCCTAGATTTCACCAAGTTTGACAATGATTCTTATCAGCTTGAAAACATTCCTTTTGACTTAGTTGAAGCTGCCGAAAACAGCCTCGACGTAATAAGTTTAAAGGCAAGGGAAAAGCGCCTTGAAGTGGTTTTCGATTATCTTCCGAGCATACACAGAGTGGTAAAAGGAGATCCTGTTAGATTAAAACAGATACTCATCAATCTACTATACAATGCGGTAAAGTTTACTAACGTAGGTCAGATAACTCTAAGGATTAGACAGGATGAAACTGACAGCTCGTATTTTTTCTTCGAAGTTATAGATACAGGTGTAGGAATTGATAAAGCCAAGAAGGAGGCTATTTTCAAGTCCTTCATACAAGAAGATAATTCAATTGGTCGCAGATATGGAGGTACAGGATTAGGGCTGAGTATATGCAGCAAGCTTGTAGAACTCATGGATGGCCATATAAATGTCAACAGCGTGAAAGGAGAGGGGTCGAACTTCAATTTTCATGTAAAATTAGAACCAGGTGACGAGAGTCTGTTGGATAATCACCTTGAACATTCGGATGATTCATTACAAGGCAAGCAGATAGTCCTCATAGAAGACAATGAAACATCATCACTAATCTTAAATCGAACTCTAAGTAGGTATGGAGCTGTGGTGAACGCCTATAGGGATGGTCGTGATTTGGAGGCAATTATTGAAAATAACAAGCAGGTCGATCTGTTCATCCTTGATTATAAACTACCAGAGAAATCTGGACTGCAAATAGCATATGAACTGAGAACCACTTGGGATATCCAAGCGCATATACTGATGCTAACCTCACTCGAGAGATCAATAATTAAGTCTGAAGAAGACTATAGGGAAGGATTAATTGATTCGCTACTGCTCAAGCCAGTAAAGAACTACATCTTAATAAAAGAAATATTGAGAGTGATCTCAACTAATCGAGAGTTGAGTAAAAAAACAAAAGCACCCATTGAAAAAACTATTAATTCGGATGAGTCTAAAGCTCAAAAATCTGTCTTAATTGTAGATGACAATGAAGTCAATAGACGTCTGTGTACATACATACTTAGCAAAGCTAATTACACCTTTGATGAAGTAGATAACGGCCTTAAGGCTGTTCAAGCATTTGAACACAAATATTATGATATAGTCCTAATGGACATCGAGATGCCTGTCATGAATGGGATAGAAGCGATGAAAATGTTGCGCTCCCAAGAAAAATCTGCTGACGTCCATATCATTGCGCTAACAGCTTCTGCCATGAAGGGTGACGAAGAAAAATGTATCAATGCAGGTGCCAATCAATACCTTACTAAACCCATTCGTAAGGCTCAACTGTTGACATCACTTGCCAAAGCGGGAGAATACCAAGAAGAAAAATCAGTTAAGACTATACTTTAATAAATACTCTCTTCCGGTAGAGTAGATAGGTAGGAATAAAGATGATTCCTACATACATCAAAGCATAAAGCAACGAGGCCAATTTAGGCGCTATACCAATCGATGTAATTGAATCCATCCATAATTGGTTAAGAGCAACACCAAATAAAAGGTCACTATAGAAGACTACAGTAAGCATACCTGCCAGGACATAGGCTGCTATAGAATTAGCGCCAAAGACCCTACCTATTGTAGTCCAACGAGTATATCCCTTGAGATCTACGATATACATAAATGTCGCAAGAGTGAGTGTCGACATCCCAGCCATAACCATTACATATGAGCTTGTCCATATATTTTTATTCAATGGAAAATACCACTTCCATATACCTCCTATAACCAGCATAATAAACCCTGCTAAAAACAGATGAGTAAGCTTCTCATAAGAACCTCGAATCGTGAGTATCATCTTACCGATTAACATGCCGATGATCCCAGTTCCTATAGATGGCAGCGTGCTTAGGAGACCCTCTGGGTCCCAAGTCTCTTGCCACATTCTGCCTGGCAACAAAAGATTATCCAGATAATGCGCCCAATTCTTCTCAGGCACGCTTAGATCTGGTGCGTCTATACCTGGCACTGGCACATAGGCCATAATGATCCAGTATCCAATCAAGATGCCGATTGCCAGCTTGAGTTGTGTCCGCCAATCTGTGTACAGATATAACAATGCACAAGGTAGAAACACCAATGCGATTCGCTGCAATACTCCAGCATATCTAATCCCTCCAAAATCAAACTTTGGCCATAACCAGAGGAATAGCCCAAGTAAGAAAATTTTTATGGATCTAATGAGGATCTTACGAACTAAGGGTCTTTTCTCACTGCCATCATCAAGTCTTTTCTGATAGGCCAAGGATATCGATACACCAACTATGAAAAGAAAGAAAGGAAATACATAGTCCGTAGGTGTAATACCATTCCAAGCTTCGTGCAATAGCGGCCCATACACGTGTGACCACGAACCCGGATCGTTAACGATGATCATACCTGCAATGGTAAATCCTCGCATGGCATCCAGTGAAATAAGACGATTTGATAGTGTATTAGTGGCCATATCATAAAGTGTATGGCTACTAATATAATTAATACCTATCAGTTCAAACTCTAGGCTAAAATTAGTAGCGTATCTCCCAAAAGGGGTTACGCTCCCCTTCTATACTCTCGGCAAAGAATTTTTCGATCAGTTGATCATATTCTGTAAATCCAAGTTTCTTGCCTTTAATCTTCTTAGGAATCGGGTGTTCTGCAACCGCCAAGTCTACTGAAGTTGCTTCGATGATAGCAGTACCATTATTGATATCAAGCATCAATATCAATCCAGGCAATCCTGTATATCCCTCGGGGCCAGCAGCAACAGGGATCTGGTCGGAGAACCACGCTACGACGGTCTGACCTTTAGTTGGATCCGTCGTTTCTGCTTTCATACACAGATAGCCTTCGATTTCTCGGATTTCATTTTTAATCTTCCATCTCGTCCTTGGTTTGTCGTCTTCAAGTAGATAGAGCCGCCCTCCCATGACGAACTGTCTCATTTGTTCGGACTTCTTGAAATCATCGATGATTAGAAACTCATCTTGACGTCGTGAATAACTATAACTCCGTTCAGTCTTACCATAAGTATATACCGCCCCATTGGGGTCAAAGGTCAAGTTATAATTAGTATCCCACGTGCCCTTACCCCAGGTCAACTTGATACGGTCTTTTTCTTCTTCGGATAAGAATGGTAGGTCTGCCATCATTTTTACATAGTCGATCTGCCGATTATATACTACCGTGCCGTGATCATTTTGCGCATTAGCGTTGAAGAATCCAAACAGGAGAATTGATATTACAATTTGTTTCATGCTATCTATATGTGTCTTTATTAATGGAAACCATCTCTCTTGATTCCAGATTTCAGTCCCTTGATGTTGTAGGTGAAACTCAATAAGCCGTAACGTGCCAATGTCACCGTTCTGGACTGCGAGAAGAAGAAGTTAGAGGCAAACTGATTGATCGAGACGTTCTGATTAAATGCGTCATATAGAGACAATCTAATCTCTCCTTTATTACCCTTAAGAAACTGTTTATAGATAGACAGATTCAATATTGGTATCTCTTGATCCAGAGCTAAGCGATCGTTGCTGAATGTAGACAGCGTAAAATCACTGTTTAGCTTTAGACCAAGCACCAAATCAGTATTAAATTCAACGCCATATCGGAAGTTACGTGACGTCTGATTAAGCGACGTGTTGATGTTATATTCCGTATCAGATAAGCCGAACCTAGCATTAAGATATACTGCCAACTTATCACCTGGGGTGATATTCATGCTCACTGTAGGAGTATAGTTTACGGTCTTGGTTTCATTGAGCACATCATTAACAAATGCATTAGTATCATTGATAAAACTAGAAAAACCAAGGTTGAGTGTCCACTTATTAGTTACTAATGGAAAGTTGACCCCAGTATAAATATTTGTATTACTGCCACCATCAAAGTTTATCGGACGCACAAATCGAACAAAATTTTCATCGATGGTCTCATCAGTAATAATTTGATCCCTAAAGAATGAATGGCCTCCACTCAAATAGACCCTAAAGCCAGATAGCGGCCTTGAAAAGCTGAAATAGGCATTGAAGTTATGAGAGATTTGAGGGTCGAGATCAGGATTGCCTTCACGGAGTATCAGTGGGTTACTGTTATCTATTACCGGTTGGAGATTACGTATGCTTGGCTCATTGGCATTGACCGTATAGGATACATTGAAATATGAGTTGCGAATAGGACTAAAGTTCACCGTAACATTGGGGATAACATTAGTATAGCTGCGATCCACAACTCCACTGATACCACTTCCTTCCACGCCCTCAAAGAGTCCCTTAAGTATGAAATTTTGAAATGCTGCACCAACCGATACATTGACTCCAGCGTGAGAATATTTTAATGAAGAGCCGATCCTATTGAGTGTAATGTCATTATCGTAATTGCGTGTCAAAAAAGTATTGACCGCTTCGGTATTGTCTGCTACATCAAGTACTTCTCGATCCCCATTCTCTTGCCGATTAGAAAAATTGTAGAACGTATTAATTGTAAATTTCTCCGATATCGGCTCCACATATAAGCCATTAATTCTGACCAAGTTTTTGGTCGCAATATTGTCGTAATTCTGATCAAGAGCCTGCCTTGAGGTTAAGCCCAACTCATCAAAAAACTCATTGACTGAACGCTGTGTTTGTCTCTCATCCAAAGATGAAAATTGATAAGACGTATTAAAACCCAGGCGTCGCCGCTTATTAGACCTAAATTTTTTGCGTAACAGCACTCTACCACTGATCAGATGACCATTGGTATTATTATCATTCTCAAAATCATTAGTGTTCGTATCAAAGTTATTGCCTTCGAAGCGAGAAGTACCGTCACCAATAAACACGCCCTCGTTATTAACAGCTGCAAATTGTGTCTTGACAATTATTGTATGAAAGGAGTCTATCTCCTGCTCCCATGATACCTCAGCACGATGTCCAAGTGCTGTGGTCTCAGAGTTCGAACTATTCTCCTCGAGGACATTGCCATTAGATAAAAATGTCTCTCGTTCACTAGTTCTATTGACATCAAGACCTTTTTGATTAATGAAATAATATGCATTAATCTTAGTTTTCTTGTGTTCATAATTAAAATTAGTGCCGCCATTATAATTCTCTGGCAACCCTGCCTGACTACCAGAAAAGAATACGCTACGGAGACTGGACTCCAAACTATCATCTTCGCCACCAAAGCTAAACGACCTGAACCCACTACCTGACCCAAAGCCGTAGATGCCGTCGTCATTAAATGACCAAGCTTGCGACCCAAGAAATCCTGAATAGTCATCCCATGATAGACCATTGCGACCAGTATTATTTCCCACACCAATTAAGGAAAACTGAATCTTGTCATTAAATCGATTGTAGTTTCCCTTAAGCTCAGCCCGATCTTCTGTACCATAACCACCAGTGACTTTGCCAAATGCGCCAGACTTGTAGTCTTCTTTGAGCTCTAAGTTGAGTGTCTTCTCTTGATTGCCATTTGACTGCCCGGTAATCTCTTCTTCCTCAGACTTGTTATCATAAACCTGGACTTTAGATATTCCTTCTGCTTGGAGGTTCTTAGTCGCCGCCTTGGGGTCTCCTCCAAAGAACTTCTTGCCATCTACGGTGACTTCTGTTACATTCTGTCCATCAGCTATAATCTCACCTTCCTGATCGACTTGGATGCCAGGCAATCGTTTCAGCAGATCCTCTACTGTGGACCCTTCTGGCACCTTAAATGTTGTTGCATCATACTCGATCGTATCTCCACGCATCTTAATCGGCGCTCTCGCTGCTTTGATAACCACCTCCATCAGCTCTGTGGCAATCTCGGTCAATTCGATAGTACCCAAATCAATATCTCTACTAGACAGATTGATAGGTATATGCTCAGGAATAAATCCTACAAAGGTGATTTTGACAATATAAGGGCCCGGAGAAACTTTCTTAAATTCAAAGCTTCCATCCAATTCACTTCTACTGAAGTCTACAAAGACAGAATCTTGATCCAACAATAAGATAGTAGACCCTAACAATGTCTCCCCTGTAGTGTCCTGAACAATACCAGTTATGTTATGATTCTTCTGTGCGCTGAGATGTACACAGAATAGAATAGATACAATTGTAGCAAGTAGATTTTTTAGCATGATGAGTGAGGTTTTGGCGAAAACATAATTGTTAACTCAAGAAAATGAATAAATAGTATAATAGACACTTAATAGATGTTAATGAATTGATAATTACATAACTCTAATGTTAAGATGATTAACAAGCTATCTTTGACGTGTGGTGTTATCAATAATCAATGAAGGCGATACAACCCAATAAGGAACAAGCAAAATATAGTTGGCGGGATAACATCCAGGCATTGCGCTATCTTCCTCGTTTTTTTGCACTCATCTTTCAGACGAGCCCAAGACTGTTTATCCTCAATATCATCTGTAGATTAATTAAGGCCGTTATTCCAATTATTATGCTGTGGGTCGGCAAGCTCATCATTGATGAGATCATCGCTCAACAAGGAAATCAAGGGGACCTTAGTCAGCTATGGTTATATATAGGTGTCGAACTTGGTTTGGCTATACTGAGCAATATAATCGGTAGGACCATTGATCTAACTGATGGCCTGATGGGAGATTTATATAGTAATAAGTCCAGTGTTGATCTTATTGCTAAGTCTGCGCAGATCGCATTGAGTCAACTCGAGGACGCTGATTTCTATGATAAGCTCGAGCGTGCTCGTCGACAGACCACCAGCCGAGTAACGCTCATGTCCAATGCGCTGAGTCAAGCCCAAGATCTTATTACTGTAATCTCATTGGTTGCAGGATTGGTTCTGATTTATCCACTCCTGATTATGATATTATTCATAGCGATTATCCCATCATTCATCAATGAGATCAAGTTTAGCAGTGCGAGCTATTCACTCACTCGTAGTTGGACAACGGAACGGCGTGAGCTGGACTACCTAAGATATATAGGAGCAAGTGATGTCACTGCTAAAGAGGTCAAACTCTTCAGCCTATCTGACTTCTTAAAAGAACGTTTCTCTGTATTGGCAGATAGATACTTTCAAGTAAACAAGGGATTGGCAATCCGTCGAGCATCATGGGGCGCCACATTCAATGTAATCGGTGATATTGCATATTATGCGGCCTATGTGACGATCATCTTGAGGACCGTAGCAGGAGTCATCACTATAGGTGAACTGACGTTCTTAGCAGGGTCCTTTCAGCGCATTCGCAATCAACTACAATCTATATTCTCCAGATTCACCCGCATCACCGAAAACGCGCTTTACCTCAAGGACTACTTTGACTTCTTAGATCAAGACTACGAGTCTGATACCAGCCTCGAAGTAAATAGCCTCAATGGTGCTACTATTAGTCATGGCTTTACTTTTCAAGACGTTTCCTTTCAATATCCAGGTTCTGACGAATATGTGTTAAATGACATCAACTTCACCCTAAAAGCTGGTGAGAAGCTGGCATTAGTGGGAGAAAATGGGGCTGGCAAGACTACCTTAGTCAAGTTGCTCTTGAGGATGTATAAACCGACCTCTGGTCGCATACTACTGGATGGTATGGACATATGGACAATAACTGTAGAAGAATATCAAGCGCTCTTCGGAGTGATCTTCCAAGATTTTGTAAAGTTCTATTTTACGGCAGGTGAGAACATTGCCATTGGTAAGATTGATAAAATAAGCGATCAACAACGTATCGAACATGCGGCCGAGCGCAGCCTTGCAGATCAAGTCGTCCAAACGCTCCCTAAGCGCTATGAACAACCATTGGGTAAGCGCTTTCATGATGGCAAGGAATTGTCTGGCGGTCAATGGCAGAAGGTTGCGCTCGCTAGGGCATACATGAAAAATGCTCAGGTCATCGTCCTAGATGAACCTACAAGTGCTCTTGATGCTCGAGCAGAGTTCGAGGCATTTGAGCGCTTCACGGAGTTAACGGCTCAGAAAACGGCGGTGTTGATCTCACATCGCTTTAGTACCGTGCGCATGGCAGATCGTATACTTGTACTTAAGCATGGACAAATCTTGGAGATCGGCAGTCACGCCGAATTATTGGACAATGGTGCGCTCTATGCGGAGCTTTTTAACTATCAAGCACAAGGCTATAGATAATTTATTCTGAATATTCGCTGTAATTACAAATATTTAGTATATTAAATCAACTTTTACATATTTAATATACCGACGATGACAAATGATAAAGAATTTGTAACTGATTATATGTCTACGAAGTTGATCACTTTTCAACCAGAAATGGACATCCGAGAAGCCACACAGACATTGCTATACAATAAAATATCTGGGGCACCTGTAGTCGATTCAAAGGGTAATCTAGTCGGCATATTGTCAGAGAAGGATTGCATCAATCTACTGCTTGATGGGCAGTACAATCAGCGTCCTGCTGGCACCGGTGTCGTTGCTGACTATATGTCTAAGAAAATGACAACACTAGCACATGATACTTCAATCATGGACGCAGCTTATCAATTTGCTCATTCCACATTTCGACGATATCCAGTATTGGATAATGGAAAACTCATTGGGCAGATAAGCAGAAGAGATGTTCTTAAAGCTATTGTTAAGCGTAGACCTAATATCACGCTTATCCCTTCAAGCTGGAGACCTAGAGTCCCAGCATTTTAGTTGTTAATCATTACTGCGTCAAGACATCCAGCGGAGCGAGAAAGAATATCTTTCTCGCTCTTTTATTTTGGGCAAACTATATCTACTATAGTGATGTTAGAGTGCTACAACACACAACTATGCCCGAAATAAAGTGGACTACTGCTAAAGAATATACCGACATCACTTATAAAAAATGTAACGGCGTTGCACGTATTGCCTTCAATCGTCCCGAGGTACGCAATGCCTTCAGACCAGAGACGGTGGACGAGTTGTTGGATGCTTTTGACGATGCACGATTTGACACTTCTATTGGGGTCATATTGCTTTCTGGTGAGGGGCCTTCTCCTAAAGATGGCGGCTGGGCCTTCTGCTCCGGTGGTGATCAGCGGGTACGTGGTAAGCGCGGGTATGAAGGCAGTACCAAGGGAGGTAGCAGACTGCACATCCTCGAAGTACAGCGACAGATCAGATTTATGAACAAGGCTGTGATCTGTGTCGTGCCCGGATGGGCCGTAGGCGGCGGACATAGCCTACATGTGGTTTGTGATCTCACACTGGCTAGCGAAGAGCACGCCATATTTAAGCAGACAGATGCAGATGTAGCCAGTTATGACGGCGGCTATGGATCGGCATATCTTGCTAGACAGGTTGGGCAGAAACGAGCTCGAGAGATCTTCTTCCTCGGACGTAATTATACCGCCAAAGAAGCATATCATATGGGTATGGTCAATGCGGTTATCCCTCACGCCCAACTCGAAGAAACAGCTTATCAATGGGCACAAGAAATCTTGGCCAAGAGTCCCACAGCCATCAAGATGCTCAAATTCTCGATGAATCTCATCGATGATGGTCTAGTAGGGCAGCAGCTTTTTGCTGGAGAAGCCACCAGATTGGGATATATGACTGATGAGGCTGCAGAAGGTCGTAATGCATTCCTCGAGAAACGCAAACCTAACTGGGATGAGTTTCCTAAGTTTCCGTAGGGAGACAGTGTCGATATCTCAAGAAAAATCCAAAAATTGTTCTTTAAAATCAAGATCAATTGAAACCATATCACCCTACAGGGTGATTCCGATAGGCAGATTATTTAGGTATACTTGCTCTAAATAATTATTAGATATAACTTTCTTTACCAGTAATACAAATGACTACAGTAAGCATCACCATGATAGAGGATATAGCCGAAATACGCGAAAGCGTGTCAAAGTTTATCACATTTCACGATGAGTTTGACGTAATTGAAACATTCTCATCGGTTGAATCTTTCCAACATCATCTTGATCTACACCCCAGTTTTCAGCCTGATATTCTCTTACTAGATATCGGCCTCCCAGGAATGTCAGGTGTTGATGGCATCCCACTCATCCTCGAACAAAAACCAGATCTGGATATCATCATCCTGACGACTTATGAGGAAGAAGAGATCATCCTAAAAGCGTTATGCTCTGGGGCTTGCTCGTATATCTCTAAGAAGACATCCCTTAAACAGATAGTTGAAGCGATCCGTATCGTGGCGGCAGGAGGATCATATATGTCTCCCTCCATAGCACGTGAAATCGTCAACCACCTCTTAGGAGGGTCCAAGAAAACGATATCAAATTCACTCTCCGAACGACAGAATCAGATACTTAAAAGACTGTCAGAAGGCAAGAGCTATAAGCATATCTCAGAGGAGCTCTTTATCTCAGTAGAGACTGTACGCACTCATATCAAAAAGCTCTACAGACATCTACAGGTCAATAACAAGGCCGAAGCTATAAGCATGTACCTACAAGGAAAAATTAAATAAACTAATGTCCATTGCTGATCTTCTAACTACCTTTTCGCGACGATCCAAAAAATTGTCTATACTACATCTCTGAGGACTTATCAAACCAAGATGCTCATTAGAACAATCTTAGTAATACTATTAATTAATTGTGCATCACTGGCCCGAGCACAAGATGAGCTCGCCCTAAAGTTTGGTACTCTCAATTCGCTCGATGGGCTCTCACATAACTCAGTCAATGATCTAATCGTAGATGACTACGGCTTTCTTTGGATTGGGACTATGGATGGGCTCAATAGATATGATGGGAGCAAATTTGAGTTGTTTAGGCACATACCTGGGGATAGCACTAGCCTTATGAATAACACAGTATGGTCCTTAGCAGCAGGTAAAGATCAGGAGATAATCATTGGTACTGCCAATGGGCTCTGCAGATACTCCTACCATACCAATACATTTGATCATATCGAGCTGACAGAAGAGGATAAGGCTATCAGGCATATCACAGTTGATGACACTGGTCAGATCTGGGCCTCATCAGATACTAAGGGATTATTTAGGATTGAAGATTTGGGAGGCGGCAATACTGCGGTTCATTATATAACCGAGCAAAATGCCAACTATGTCAACTTTGTTGTGCAGGACCATATAGATAGTACTCGCATTTGGATTTCAGGAAAAGGTGGCCTCAAATATTTTGATAACACGAGTCAAGAAATCATTGACTGGCGGGACAAAATAAAACACTCAGAACTGCAAAGCGCTATCATCTCCAGCCTCGTACAGGATGCTAAAGGACGCTTGTGGATGGGTACTAATACGCATGGATTATTCAGATTTGACCCTAAGTCTCATGAACTGAGGCAATTCATACCTGATGATCGTGATCCCAAGTCTATAGGCTCGACCAATGTTGCTGATATAGCGATAGATCGAGATGGATCCTTATGGATATCCTCTTTTGGAGAAGGCCTCAGTATAATGACAGATACGGAAAGAGGAATATTTCAAAACTATAAAAAGAAAGATTTTGAGTTGTACGCCTTGAAAAATAACACCTTGACTAAGGTATTTAGTGATAATCAAGGTCGCGTCTGGATCGGCACGCATGGTTCAGGCTTACAATACTATGACCAGGGCAAAGCCCCATTTGATCTATACCGAGAAAATGAGAATAATCAGCTGTCCATATCTGGTAACAACATTACCTCAATCTATGAAGATAAGGATGGCAATACCTGGGTCGGCACCAGAGAAAGAGGAATCAATAAAATCAAGTGGACTGCCCGTGGAGATAAAATCTCAGCACTACAGTCATATACTGCAGATGAAAGCAATCCAAACAGTCTTAACATTAACTCTACTAATAGCTATATCGAGAGCAACCGATTTGGATTGATCATTGGTAATAGATTAGGAGGCATCAACATTTACGAAAGTGAAAAAGACCGATTCAGAGATTACTTCGTATATCCTGGTGATGCTGATCTCCTGAAAAATTATCACGTCAATGATATGTATATCACTGGCGAAGACAACATATGGTTTGCCACATCTATAGGAGTCTATCTATGGGATAGCGACAAGCAAGAACTGATCAACTATAATCTCAGACATCCAGATCTTGCCGCACTTGATGATATCTATGTCAGATTTATATTTGAACGAGACAAGGTACTATGGATCGGTGCATCCAATGTTGGGCTGTGGGCTTGGGACCTCCAGAAGAAAGAACTCCATACATACGACAACACTGATCCAGCTGGATCGGGTCTTAATACTAACAATCTCCTGTGCTATCATCTGGATAAACGAGGCAATCTATGGATAGGCACCTGGGAGGGAGGTCTCAATATGATGGATCTCTCGACTGAGCGATTTGATTACTATACTGAGGCAAATGGACTTAGCAATAGTGTAATCTATAGCGTACAAGAGGATGACAATGAGTATCTATGGTTGAGCACTAATAATGGCATCATCAGATTTGATCCAGCCTCCGAGACATTTAATTCTTACGGAATAAATGATGGATTACAAGGAGAAGAATATAATGCCAATGCTGGATATAGAAGTAGCACCACTGGCCATATCTTGTTTGGAGGTATGAATGGACTCAATCAATTTGATCCAGCACGGATCAAGTTGGATACTTTTATCCCTGATATACATATCACGAGTCTATTACTACATGAAACCAATAGCGAGATGCCCCTTGATCTAACAGGGAGCTTAAATAATGAAAAGCTGACCATCTCACACCGCACCTATCTTGTAGAATGTGGCTTCGGTGCTCCTAAGCTACCGAGTAGTAGTAATGTGAGATTTGCATATAGAGTCAGAGGGTTAAGTGATCGTTGGATCAATTTAGAACAACGCAAGGAGTTTGCACTGACTAATCTGACTCCAGGTACTTACACTTTGGATATCAGATCAGGTCTTGATGGCGGCAGGTGGAGTGATGACATTAGATCACTTTCTATCATATCTCTGCCCCCATGGTGGCAGACTTGGTGGGCGTATCTACTATATGTAACGGTGGGCTGCTCGATCCTGTATTTCATCTATAAGAGTCGTGTCTCCCAGCTTGTCAAATATCAAAGGCTACGCACACAGATATCGAGCGATCTCCATGACGATGTCGGGACGATCCTATCTGCTATGGCATTTCAAACCGAGATATTAGAATTAGAACAAGACCCCAGCGAAAAAGATAAATTCAAAAAGATAACCGACATGAGCAGGCTCGCTCTCGGACGTATGAGAGATACTGTATGGGCCATAGACTCAAGAAAAGATAATGCAGAAAGCTTAGTCGACAGGATGGAAGATTTTCTTTTTGATGCATTTGAAGGGCAAGAGATCGGATATAAATTCAACAAAAATATCCTAAGCAATGATTTAAAGATCCGCCCTGATATCAGACAATCGGTATATCTGGTCTTCAAGGAGGCCGTGACTAATGCACTTAAGCATACCAATGGAGATCATATCAAAATTGATCTTGATCTTGATGGCAAAGGATTTGGGCTTACCGTACACGATAACGGCAAAGTAGATGCTGCTACCATCAAAAAATCAGGACTCGGATTGAGCAATATGCAAGCACGAGCAGAGAAGGTTGGAGCTGACTTTTCTATTAACTACGGTTATGGTTTTAAGGTGGAGTTGAGGAAGGTCTGATCGTTTGATTCTATTGGATCAGAAGAATTTATACACGGAACAAACATATGCACTATATTAGTGTACATATGAATAGTGTAAAAAATATCACATTGAGCGCAGAAGAATCATTGATCAATAAAGCGCGTAAGAAGGCACAGTCAGAAGATAGCTCACTAAATAAGAGATTTAGAGAGTGGCTACAACGATATATTGGATCATCGGATGCAACGGTTTATGAGGATATTATGGGTCAATTAGACTATGTCCAACCCGGACAGTCATTTTCCAGAGACGAATTGAATGAGCGTTAAACACTTCTTAGACACCAACATTATAATCTATTCCTTTGAGTCCACAGAAAAGGGAGAGCGTGCCAAAGCCCTCGTAAAAGAAGCTTTAACCATAGGGACTGGACACATAAGCTACCAAGTCGTTCAGGAGCTAATAAATGTATCCAGTAAGAAGTTTAAGGTCCCCATGAAAACTGAGGATATTAAAAAATATCTCAGGCATGTCTTATATCCTTTGTTATCTGTATATAGCTCACAAGACCTGTATCTATCAGCGCTCGACATCTCAGAAAGATGGCAGTATAGCTTTTATGACAGCTTGATTATCGCCAGTGCCTTATCCATAGACTGCGAGATTTTATATTCTGAAGACTTACAGCATGGGCAGAAGGTATTTGGCTTACAGATCATTAATCCATTTATCGATTAATTCGTCTTTGGTCCGTTGTTTTGGAGACAGACGATACTCTTTATCGTTGGCAAAGTACTAGGTCTTTCCACTTTTTATGTCCTGGAACCCCTGCTTGAGGAGGGACTAAGGGGGTGTTCCGGAGAAGACCTCATCTATCCCACCAGCTTTGCGGTTCTCTTCGTCAAAGACCTCCCAGGCTTGTCACGCCATACACGTGATTCAATCAAACATGCTCACCCACCCGCTTTGCGGTTCTCTTCGTCAAAGACCTCCCAGGCTTGTCACAGCCATACATGTGATTCAATCAAACATGCTCACCCACCCGCTTTGCGGTTCTCTTCGTCAAAGACCTCCCAGGTCTTTGGTCATACTGCGTATGACTGCACTACGCTCATGGGGCGACACTTCGCGTTCAAAAAGCCAAAAGACACTGCTGTGTCTTCAACAGCTTTTTTCACCCGTTAGGGTGATTGTATCCTCATATACAGTGATACATCTTTACATCGAGAAAACGAACTTAAATAATGACGCATACAGGTTCTTATTATCACTTTGATTGTCGGGAATTCATAAGTTAAGAAAGACACTGCATCAACCTCCTTTTTTAACTAGTAAAAACAATGAAAATTATGATGTCTCAACTAGAAAAAATGCTACTCATCATCAAGTTAATATTCAAGGATGAACTTAGTTTGATGTCTGGAATAAGGCTGCTCAATATTCAATCAACAAGTCTAATCAAACCAGAAGAATAACAATTCTAGTAGAGCATAAAACCATATCTTCATACTCACACACATCAACTAAACATGAAATTGCACATATTCCTGCTCAGTCTGCTTTGCACATTCTTTTTTTGTGCTCATAACTCATCTGCCCAAACAACAACTAACTGGACCGCTGGAGCTGGTACTGCTGACTGGCATACTCCTGGTAACTGGGATAACGGAGTGCCAGATATCAATGCATTTGCTGTGATTGATGTTAATCTGACACTTGTAGAGATAACTAGTGATGCTACAGCTGCAGCACTTCTTGTGAATAATGGCAATGTTTCAATCAGCTCGACCTTAACTCTTAATCCAGCTAACTCTTCTATCAATAATAGTGATGGTCTAAGACTCACAAGTATAAATGCATCTGTTATGGTAGTAGAAAATGGAACACTGGCGATCTCCTCCACTAATGATGACGCTATCAGCATATCGTCTAGTGGCCTATTGGATAATCAAGGGACTGTCGTTATAAATAACTGTTCATGGGGTATATTTGATAATGGCAATAATACTGCTAGATTTCAAAATGAAGGAAAGGTCCATATAGAAAATATCACAAACTCAGCCATCCTATTCAATAGTGGCACTTTTGAAAATCGGTTTTGCGGGCTCATCACATCAGATAATAATTTATCTGCCAACGGACTAATGAACGAAGGATCTATACTCTATACTTCTAATGAAAGCTCTTCACTCCTTTCGAACACAAATACTGGTGTAATCCACAATCTTGGATCAAGCACCTTCACGATTACCAACAACAATGGAATAGTCGATACTAACCCTGCCGCCATCTACTGGCGGGGATGTGAGAGTCAAGCCTGGACTGACGGATGTAACTGGTCCCGAGATCGTGAGCCCATAAAGGCAGACAGTGTCATTATACTTGCCACTGGCCTAGAAGCGGATCCTGTTATCTCTTCCCTTACTGATACTGTGATGCACGTAAGGAATCAAAGAACCTTGGCAATCGCTGATGGAGGAAAGCTGATCATCGATGGAACTCCTTCGTCCAGCCAACTCGTCGGTCTCAGAAATCTCAACTTCTTAGCAGTACAGTCAGGAGGAAGTGTGCATGTCATGCACACCACTTCTGATGGAATCTTCTCGTTCAATGCCGCCATGACTAATGATGGGCATATCCTAGTAGAAGACGCCAGATTTGCAGCTATCCAGATCAACGGTTCTACTTCCACTTTTGTAACTGATAATATGGTCGAAATACGGAACTCTAGTTCATCTGGTATCAGAACATCCTTCGGAGGGTCCACTACTAACAATGGTATCATGACCTTCACTAATACTGATAATCCTATCGACATATGGGAGGATAACTCCACTTTCGTAAATAATCATAGTATCATATCAACAGGAGGGATTCATAGCATAGTCATGACAGATGCTGTGAGCGGGACATCTCCTGTCTTCACTAACGCCATATGTGCGGTACTTACCACCGATACCCGATTTCTTATAGATCCTAACTCATCGATCATTAACAACGGACTAGTCAACTACACTGCCCCAGATGCAATACTGGACGGCACCTACACCGACAACGGCTACCAGTATGACCCTAACAACCAGCTACCAGATGGAACGTCCACAGTACTTGACGCCCCTAGAAGCTTTGATTTCTTTAACATAGATCTCGATAACGACGGTATGTCTTTTTGCCAAGGAGATATGGATGACGGACCTATACCTCTAGCATGTGGACAAACACTAACTGACCAAACTAATGGAGATGGCATGAATAATCTTGATGATTACCCATGCAGGACTACTTTTTCTTTCATAGGGCCAGAGATAATCTACTCTTTTCAGGTGACTGCACCTGACGTCGTGATCTCAGTAGGATTATCTAATGAAACTGCTAGCACAGATGTGTTCATCCTCACCGATCCATCAGATCCTACCTCTTGCATCAATCGTGGATCAAGTATTGTGAATGCCACATTATTCCCAGGCACTTACTACGTAGTTGTGGATGGATTCGAGGGTACCGTCGGAACATTTGATGTAACACTAAGCTGCAGAGACCTTTTACCTGGCGATCTATGTAGTAATGCTTTACCCATCATTTGTGGACAGTCTATAGAAGGGTCACTAAGTGATGCCACCATAGATGCTGATAATAATCAAGGTTGCGATTTAGATAAAACAGGTATCTGGTATACCTTCATCGGGACAGGAGATATGATAACAGCAAGCCTATGTGCTTCAACAGAAGAATTTGATTCGGAGATAGCCATATTTTCTGGCACTTGTGGTATGCTTGACTGCAGTGACATGCAAAATGATGATGCATGCGGATTGCTTTCAGAACTAAGCATACCTACCATCCAGGGTGATACCTATTGGATACGGGTCACTGAGTTAATCGGAAGGGATGGTGACTTTACACTTACTTTCACTTGCGAAGATGATGATGTCTGTCTTACCGAGCGGATGTTAAGTGGTAATCTCACCCAAAGCGTATATGAAGCTTCTGAGAGGATCATTGTGGATGGAACTATTTCTTCATCTAACTCAGTCATAATTAGTGCTCCAGAGGTAGATTTTCTCGGTGGATTCCAAGTGGAGGATAGTGGACTGTTGGAGGTGGATCAGGAGGGATGCCCATAATTGATAGAGTCTAGTTATGCCATGCACACTCAGCTGAGTCGAAGTGGCTATATCAATCCTTTAGGACTTAGCGCCCTTCTATCCGGCTTATATGAGCAAGGTACACGTCCGCTAAAGCGGTTCACCAAAGCAGACATGTTTCGCTTCATCAAAAGCCTCCTAGGCTTTTGATCACTTTGTGATTTCATAATGCTCATGGGCCGAAATAGGACCTGTCTCGCCATAGGCGTGATTCAATCAAACATGCTCACCCGCCAGCTCAGCTGTTCTCTTCGTCAAAGACCTCCCAGGCCTTTGGTCATGATTCTCATGACCGCACTGCGCTCATGGGGCGACACTTGGTGTTCAAAACTGCACGAGACACTGCTGTGTCTCGAACACAGTTTTTCCCTTCACCAAGAAATTCTGAGGAAAAGACTATATTCCCTTCCATTCCGCTCCTTACTTCGTTCTGGCGCGACACTTCGCGTTCAAAACTGCACGAGACACTTCTGTGTCTCGAACACAGTTTTTCACCCGTTAGGGTGATTGTAGGGGTGAGATGGGGTGCTCATCTTTGGAGTATGATTTATAACAAATAGAACACAACATACAAAACCATGAAGATCAATTGACAACTTGATTTCCTTTCATCTGCAACCAACTAAAATCAAAAAAAGCATCATGCAAAAGACCATAAACAACATAAGTAGAGCAATCCTCATCATCAAGCTAATAGCCACTCATCGGCTCAAGCTAAGGTC
>CAZAXY010000020.1:39371-39583 GCA_964489125.1 uncultured Saprospiraceae bacterium | reverse complement strand
ATTATACGGTATTGGCTGGCACCCAAGGTGCACTGAATCATCGCAAAACCGACCGCCTTATAGAAATCGCTAAGGATACCCTGCGCCCGATTATATTTTATGTAGAAGGTGGCGGGGGAAGACCAGGAGACGTCGATTATGACTTAATCACCATCGGAGGGTTGAATGTACCAACCTTCGTAGAATATGCGCGGCTCAGTGGCAAGGTTCCT
>CAZAXY010000020.1:0-39361 GCA_964489125.1 uncultured Saprospiraceae bacterium | reverse complement strand
CGCTATTGTTGCTGGTTATTGCTTTGCAGGTAATGCCTCTATTGCTGGTTGCTCTGATGTCATCATTGCCACAAAGGATAGCAATATGGGTATGGGAGGACCTGCTATGATCGAAGGCGGCGGTCTGGGAATGTATCATCCCAAAGACATTGGCAAAGCTCAGGACCTATATAAAAATGGGGTAATCGATATCCTCGTTGAGGATGAATCAGAAGCTACTGAAGTGGCTAAGAGATACCTATCATTCTTTCAAGGTGATATCGCTCATTGGGAATGTATGAATCAAGAAGCCCTCCGTGATGTGGTACCAGAAAACAGAAAGTTCGCCTATGATATAATGAAGGTGATACATGCATTAGTGGACACCGACACATTTTTAGAGTTGCGAGGAGGATATGGTAGAAACATGGTGACTGGTTTATGTCGTATCGAAGGAAAACCATACGGCTTAATCGCCAATAGCACGAAGCATCTTGGCGGCGCAGTTGATAGTATAGCAGCTGATAAGGCTTCTCGATTCATGCAACTGTGTGATGCCTTCGGGATACCAATTATATCGCTATGTGATGCACCTGGATTCATGGTCGGGCCAGATACTGAGTTAGAAGGACTCGTGCGTCGATCTTCTCGTCTATATATCACAGGAGCCTCCCTCAAGGTGCCTATCATTACAATATTCTTACGCAAAGCCTATGGGCTTGGGGCAATGGCGATGTGTGGAGGAAGCACACACGAACCTCTTCTATCTCTCGCATGGCCAAGTGCAGAGTTTGGAGCTATGGGTCTAGAAGGTGCTGTAAAGCTTGGGTATAAGAAAGAACTAGAAGCGACTGGATCAACCGAGGAACAGGACGCTCTTTTTGACAAGTTGGTAGACCACGCATATGAGCGTGGCAAAGCAATACATGCGGCAAGTATGTTTGAATTTGATGAAGTCATAGACCCCGCTGATACGCGCAAGTGGATCTGTTCTGCAATGTCCAAGAAAACTATAAAGCCAAACCCCGATAGGACTATAGATACTTGGTGATGTCGTATACTCAAGAAGAAATCTCAGCAGCTGTCATTGTAGCATATCGCATCCTGATCAACGACCGATATCAAGATCATTACCTGTCAACCAAATATGATATACCAGAATCTTTTGGCGCTGATAGAATTGAGCTCTTCAGGAACTTTTTTCTTGACTATATCTATCCCCCTGTAGAGAAGCGCAAAGAACTTGATAAAGCTTTTGACAGTTTGGATAGACATATCAAGAATCCCAAAAGCCTATTGGCAATACTAGTGGACTCTGGTCGTATACTCTTCAAGTTTGGCAGACACCTGCCTAAGATATTGAATGCCGCTATCAAGGCGCTGCGATCATTTAGAAAGGCTAACAAATTTGAAGCTCGACTTGCGAAAAAGGCAATTAATAGGGATGTACAGATCCCAATTTCTCAGGAAGATCTTAAGGTGTTAATTGCTTCCTTACCTAAGTCCGATGTTATGGGTTTTATCAATGAGTCTAAATCGCTTTTTGTGATCATTCAGGATAAGAAGTTGGTTATTAAAATTATTGAACTGCTCACCCAACTGATCAGCAAAATGAAGAAGAGTTCTGTGTTTGCTCAATCTGAGATTACCGCTTTTCAGATTGGGCTTGATATTATTGCTGGAAGCCATAAACTCTTTAATTCACTCAACCCAAATGAATCCAAACTACTATTTGACATAGGAGTCAACATTGAACAAACAGAAATAGAAGAAATTTATCTGGAGTATGGATAAGCTCAGGTGTTATCTAATATTCAACTCACAAATCTCCACTGCCAGCTACTCTTGATGGGCACTAACCATTTAGAAAACAGCTCAGTCTTAGTCTTAATCAAGTTATTGAATACCAATGAGTCTTCTGTAATTTTGCCTGCCAGAAAATGTTGTGGCAAGTCATTCATATTGACTCCCTCTACATGCCCGCCCTTAAGGAAATAGAAATGTTGCCTATCCATGACATTGGTGTCAAGTTGATCTCCTACATTCTGAATATATCTCGTAAGACTGTCAATAGAGCATCCAGAAGCATTATGAGATTGTTCTTCATCCAACACGATCACAATAAACCGATTATAGAATACTGCGCCATGTGCAACCAATTGTCTATTATGAGCTGTCCATTGCTCAAGGAACCCCCTGATCTGTTCAGATGCTATGAAAACATCTTTGCTTCTCAATTCGGCCTCAGACTGAAATATCCACACTCGAGCAGAATCAGACATCATCTGAAGTTCTACCGGTATTTGTTCGATAGTATAGCTAGAGGCCATTGGACTGAACAATCAATTCAGAAATATCATAGACCATTACCTCTTCTTGCTTTTCTTTAGCCTTGATACCATCCATCAGCATAGTAATGCAAAATGGGCAATTGGCGGCGATGATATCTGGTTTCTTAGAGAGTGCTTCCTCGGCACGCTCCATATTAATGCGCTTATCTCCAGGCTCATCTTCTTTAAACATCTGTGCGCCACCTGCGCCACAGCATAATCCATTCTGGCGCTTGCGGTCCATCTCAATGAAATTAGCATCAAGTTCATTGAGTATAGCTCGTGGAGCTTCATATTCACCATTAACACGCCCTAAGTAACAGCTGTCATGATAGGTAACTCTCTTGCCACTGAACGCCCCTCCTTCTATCTTGAGCTTGCCTTCATTAATTAGACTCTGTATCAGCTGAGTATGGTGTAACACCTCATAGTTGCCACCCAATTTAGGGTATTCATTCTTGAGCGTGTTAAAACAATGTGGACAGGCAGTTACAATCTTCTGGACTTCATAACTATTAAGTGTTTCTATATTTTGAATAGCAGTCATCTGAAAGATGAACTCATTACCCGCTCGTCGAGCAGGGTCTCCAGTACAGCTCTCCTCATTACCCAATATCGCAAAACTGAGTCCCACAGATGATAGGATCTTGGCGAATGCCACCGACACTTTCTTAGCACGGGCATCAAAACTACCAGCACACCCTACCCAAAATAGGATTTCGGGTTTCTCACCAGAAGCAACATATTCGGCTATCGTCCTTACTTTCATATATTCTTCGTTTATAATTTAATTGAGGGTTATGATTCTGTAATATCAGCAATCCATGCATCACGAGCATCAGGTAACTGCCATACAGCTCCCCCACTCTCCATACTATTAAACATAGGTAACCAGTCTGATGGCCCTGCTGAATTAGTCAAGATTTCGTATCGTCTCATCTCAAGTATTGGCTCCAGCGGATTAATCATAACTGGGCAAGCCTCAACACAGGCATTGCACGATGTACAGGCAAATAGCTCTTCTTGAGTGATCTTATCAAATAGTGATAATCCATCATCAAAATTCGCTTTAGTCAATACCTCGCCACCTTTTTCCGCATTGATATATTCCTTATTTCCAGATTCAATTTTCTTGCCGACCTCTTCGGCGCGATCTCGTATGTCCATCATAATCTTACGAGGCGATAGCTTCTTACCAGTTATGTTTGCAGGGCAGACAGATGTACAGCGTCCACACTCAGTGCAGGTATAAGACTCCAGAATGTTTTTCCAACTGAGATCCATTACATCTCGAGAGCCAAATTCTGGGATATCTTCACTCATATCTCCAGCATCAGACTCTTCTATTAGCCCCATCATTGACTTCACCTCATTCATAATTTCAGGCATATTATTCATTTCTCCTCTCGACTGATTCTTGGAGAAATATACATTAGGGAAGGCCAAAAATATATGGAGGTGCTTCGAGTATGGAAGGTAGATGATAAAACTAAATACAACAAGAATATGCAACCACCAGCCAAAGCGCTCAACCGTGTGAAGTGCTCCCTCCGATAGTCCTCCGAAGAGTGCTGGACCCAACCAACTGCTCACTGGTAATGTACCAGTATCAGGAAAGTGGGTGGGGTCTAACTTTTGAAGTAGTACATCCGCACCATTCATACTAAAAATCCCTATCAGCAGTAGGATTTCACCATACAATATTAGATTGCCATCTAGCTTTGGCCATCCGTTCATCTCAGGTTTAATAAATCGAGGAACCTTGAGTATGTTGCGACGCCATAGAAAGATAATAGTTGACACAAAGGCCAAGAGAGATAGAATCTCAATGAATCCTATAATAATGGTATATAAGACGCCAAGTTTATCCGCAAAGAATCTATGCACACCTCCAAAACCATCAATGAAAATCTCGATCAACTCGACTTGTGTCATCAAGAATGCGACATAGATAAACAGATGTAAAATGGCGGGTATAAATCGCTTGAACATCTTCTTCTGCCCAAAGGCAACGAGTAGCACATTTTTCAATCGCCAACCACTATCTCCATCAATGGCCTCATCCTTGCCCAGCTTTATATTGCGATATACCCTGCTAAACTGCCTATACGCAACGAAGAATACTGCGGCACTTAGTAGAATAAATATGATTTGAGAAATGCTCATGTTATAGGCGATTAATTAAAATTCTGAAATGATAACTTTGCAGAATACTTATGATTCGCAGTATATGCGATACAACGGCTCATAATAGACAAAATAATCCTATGGTTATACTCAATGATAAACAAATCAAACAAAAGCTCAGAAGACTTGCTTTTGAAATTATTGAACAAAATAGTTCAGAGCCAGAGATCATCTTGGCAGGAGTGAATAACAATGGTTATGCCTGCGCAAAATTATTGAAAGCGGAACTGAATAGAGCAAAGGTAGACGATATAAAAATCACACTTGCTCAGATCAACCTAAACCCTGCACAGCCTACTATGGATGAGGTGAGTATAGACTTGTCAGATGAAGCCATAAAGGATAAAGTTGCCATAGTTATAGATGATGTAGCAAATACAGGTAGAACCTTATTTTATGCGTGTCTTCCATTCATCCACACACTAGTTAAAAAGCTACAGACTGCAGTACTCGTTGATAGAACACACAAGTCATATCCCGTACTGGTTAACTATATTGGGCTGTCTCTGGCAACTACCTTAAAGGATCATATCCAAGTTGATCTAAACAAGAAATCTGGTTTTCAAGCTACGGTAGAATAATCGAACTTCCTAATTCATTAATTCAGGTGAGATTAGCTCTTAAAGCGTTCCATATATTCCTTAATAGGGCGGTAGAGTTCTTCTACTCCATCCACTAATGGGGCAACAACAGGTATCTCCAACTCTCGCTCCATAACAATCATAACATTTCGCAGTTCTTCACGTTTCAGCTCATTGCCATGAGATACAGTAATGGCGATTACTTCAGCACCATACTGATTGATTAACTGAACCTCGTTTCTTGTTGATGGAATCAGAATCCGTAAGTCTTCATACCCTTCAAAATAGATGCGCTCGGGGCTAACTTGAAGGATAACTCCCTTAGCATTTCCTGATAGCAAAAACTCACTGCCTCCAGGGCCTGATGGATTTCTGAGAGAGGACTGTCCTTCGATTAATATGAGTTCTGGCTTTTCTTGGACAAAGCAATTGACTATTGATTTTTCAACTTCACCAGATATGAAATCGTTAAGGGTTGAGTCAAAAATAAACCCATGCTTATATCCCTGTAGCCATCCCGTCTGCCCAGTATAAATCATTTCTGTTTTGAGTTGGCGCTCATTGCACATTGCATTGAGCATGCCAGCAGTGGTTCTTTTTCCTATGGCACAATCCACACCTAGCACAGCAATGATTGGACAATCAACTTTATATATATCACCGTGCCAAAAGTGAAGATCCTCAATTGATTTTGGGCGACGGATATCGATGAGTTGCACACCGTGCTTCTGTGCCAGCGACGGGAGCTTAGGCATATCATTGATATAATCATGCAGGCCATTAATAACATTGCAACCATTAGTAATTGCCTCTGTGACTTCTGGTTTAAACGAATCTGGCATTAAACCTCCATGTGTAGCTACGCCAATGACGAGGTTTTTCACATCACTGCTTGATTCAAGGGCCTCTGAGACAGAGGAATAAACAGGAATATTCAATTCATGGCCATCCATAACAGTACCTGCATCCTGACCAGCAAATTTGTTATCCACTACTCCAACAACATCAAATCGAGAGGTATGTCTCAGGAGACCGTGGCAGGTCTTCGCATTGACGGTATCTAAATATCCATGTGTCAATACAATCGCTTTCTCCATATCCATATTACTGTATTAGTTCAACGCTTAAACCATTATTGGTTAAATCAGGGTACAAAATACCATCCTTCACGTAAAAACCCCCAGTTGCAATATCCTTAGATAGGTCAAAACTTCCATCGAGATCTATATACTTGGTCTGCGGACAGGAATAAGCAGCGTTAAGTGCCGCAGCGATGCTTACACAACTCTCATCCATACATCCCCACATCAGATCGACTTGATTAAGCTTAGCGACCTCTGCTATTCTAATAGCTTCAGTAATACCCCCACTTTTCATCAACTTGATGTTAAATATTCCATAGGGTAATGGATCAATTGACAACTTAATAGCATCAGACATCTTCTGGCAATCTTCATCTCCACAGCACATGGAGCGCACAACTGCATCCAAGTAGCGCATGAGCTCATAATCATCTTTGGGAAAAGGTTGTTCAAAGAATTCAACGGGCAGATCTTGGGTTGCTATAATAAATGATTTGAGTTGATGAGTCGCAAATCCCTGGTTTGCATCTACACGGATGGCTACATCGCTTGGTGTGGACTCCCTCAGTTTAATATACCGCTCAAGATCTGATTCATAGTCAGATCCTATCTTAAGCTTGATAGCCTTGAAACCTCGATCGACATACTCTTTACCTTCAATGAGAGTTTCTTTTAAACACTTTATACCAATTGTTATTGATGTTGCCAAGGGTCTCATACTTACTCCGAGATAGGTCGAGATATGCACACCGATATGATGGCAAAATAAATCGTGCAAAGCCATGTCAATGGCAGCAAGTAAGGCTGGCTGCTTAGCATAGCGCTCTGCCGCGAGCGATATTAATTGTTTGAAAGTCCTATAATCTTGATCTATGAGGAGCGCAGATATTTCTTCATTAACTTGTACGAGATCTGCTGAAATCTTCTCACCAGTGACATGTTCAGAGGGACTGCCTGTACCGATCCCGATATGGCTATTCGTTTCTATTACTAAGACATAATTCTGTACTGAATCGTGCTTTACGTAAGCAACCTCATAAGGTCGAGTAAGAGCAAAGTCTTCTATCTGTAATGATATCTTGTTAATCTTCATTACCCTGAATATGTGAGTTCCTAAGTAGGAAATTAACTAATATGTGTGTTGGGTATCAGGTAAATAGAAAAGGAGATCATTTCTGATCTCCTTTTGGTTTCTTTTAGTAACGTCTCCTGTCGTATCCGCCACCACCACCACGGTTTCCACCGCCGTAGCCGCCTCGGTTACCACCACCGCCTCGGTTAAAACCTCCACGTCCGCCACCTCCACCAGGAGGATTAGCTTTCTTGACCACAATGGTCCTTCCGTCTAACTCAGAGTCATTAAGCTCTGCGATAGCGCTTTGGCCTTCTTCTTCGTTAGGCATTTCTACGAATCCGAATCCTTTAGATCGTCCAGTGTCTCGATCCATAATAACTTTAGCAGAATCTACATCTCCATACTGTTCGAATAAAGACTGTAGATCATCGCCAGTTGTCCCGTAGGATAACTTTGCAACAAAAATGTTCATTAAATAAAAATTAAGTAAAAAAAAATTTGAGGTAAAAAAGACAGGTAAAAATCAAAATAGACGTAGACCTTCTTGGTTAACCTATAATAAAGGTAGTTCTTTTTGACAAGAAAAATCACATTAAATAAATGTTTAATATGAAAACTAACTTTAGTGGAGCCGGGGAGATTCGAACTCCCGTCCAGACAAAGTGCTCAAGAGCTTTCTACATGCTTAGCCAATATTTTAAATTTTCGTCACACAGCTGATATAAAGGCGATCTACTGTGTGCTTATCTTCTTAATTTTCGAATTGTATCCGAAGACCTATACGTTTCTATCCTGAAGGTTTTATGATATGCGACATCCCTATATATCAGGAGTCAAGAGAGTAGCATAAAAGCTTACTAATTCCTTGAATTAGGCAGCTAAGGCGTAATTTCTTTCGCCATTTAATGTTGTGATCATCATTTATTAACAGAGTAAATGATCAATTCTCCGGCATGCTTACTAATCAACGATCTTTCCTGTCGATTCCATTCGGCCCCAATTGTCAATGAACTTAGTGTATAACGAGATTATAGACTAATTCGTTCCTTTTCTCAATTCTTTATTTTTTCAAGAAGTCCTGAACAAGGGATTCTATCTTCCGATCCAAGCCTGTTTGAGTCTCTTTTACAAAGCTTTTACCTGTCAACAACTCATAAAGGTGAATATAACGCTCAGAAACTTGATTTACGAATTCATCAGGCATATCGGGCATCGTCTGCCCATCCTTACCCATAAAGTCGTGATCAATCAGCCACTCCCGTACAAACTCTTTTGACAATTGATTCTGAGCAACTCCACGATTAAAGCGATCCTCGTACTCCTCCTTATAAAAATATCTGCTGCTATCAGGTGTATGTATCTCATCAATTAGCATGATCTTGTCATTATTAATACCAAACTCATACTTAGTATCCACAAGTATTAATCCTCGCTCATTAGCCATCTCTTGTCCACGGTCAAAAAGGCGACAAGTAATGTGCTCCAATTGACCGTATACGTCGGCACTAACAATACCTTGTTCTATAATCTCCTCCTTGCTAATGTCTAAATCATGACCTTCTTCTGCCTTAGTTGCTGGCGTAATAATGGGCGTGTCAAATTTTTGATTCGGCAAGAGTCCTTCTTGAAGGGATACGCCACACAAGGTTCGTATGCCAGCGGAGTATTCACGTAATGCATGTCCAACCAGATATCCCCTAATGACCATCTCTAACTTAATTGGTTCACACTTATGGCCTATGGTAACATTAGGGTGTGGGTTAGCAATAGACCAGTTAGGTACTATATCTGAGGTAGCATCAAGAAAGTACTGTGCAAGTTGATTGAGCACCTGCCCTTTGTATGGAATCGGCCTAGGGAGGATATGATCAAAAGCAGAAATGCGATCACTCACTACCATGACCATTTTGTCCTCGACAGTATAGACATCTCGCACTTTACCTCTATAAAATGTTTGGTCAGGATGGAGGCGTAAAGGATCGTAATTAGACACTGAACTAGTATAATAGACTATAGATCAAATATTGTTGATCGTCTTCTGCTCAAGAATGATTTCTTTCAGTTCCTTAAGAGCTTTGTACTCATCGGGCATCGCTTTTTTGACAACTTCTTTGAATGCGACGAACTTGCCATTCTCAATACCTGGTATAGTTTCCTTGACGATGTTCTTAACTACCTTAACATCATTGCGCAATAATCCCTTGATGGATGGGATGTTATGCCAATCAGCTTCTATTGCGATCATCTTCTCGCTCTCTAGGCAATCGAGCTCAATAGACTCACAATTATCACAAGAATGCTGGACCATGTCAATCTTGGGTAGTTTCCAAACATTTGGGTTTTCGCTAAGCTCATCTTCGATTAAAAATAGCTCAAAGCCTTTCTGATGACAACGGTAGATAATTAATCTCGCAATGTTAAGTATGGACATATCTTAAATCAATTGATCTATTAGTGCGTAAGATAAAACAAGTATGAATAGTTCTCTTTCTTCAGCAGTGATACTTTCCTTATTTACAATTGCTCTTGTTTGGTCAACATCAGCCGCATCATGCGCATTGATTAGGAGTTTAGCCTCTCCGTTAAACTTGACTGGCAATAGGTCCGTCCCCTCTGTGTGATAGATTTTTACCACAACTCCATTTTTCGTAATACTCAGCTCATCGGTATCAATTCGCGCCACCTCTTGCTCTTTCAGTCTTACGATCAGCGTCGTTGGGTTATGTGGAGTTATTGAATAGATGTCATCATCAAACTTAAGGGCATAGGACAAGGTTCCATCATGTTGATAGTGCTTAGCTGCATATGCCAAGATGGGCTCGTGGTATATGGAATATAGTACGGCTGTTTCGACGTCCCCAAAAATTTTCTTGCTTGATTGAGAGTCACCGATTCTGGACAGTATATCTATCTCGTCCCAAGGACTGAGCTCGATATCAGCCAATCTATCCTCTAGTGATTGCATATCCTTAAGTAATACGCTACTAGTGGTACTTAAGCCTTTGTTGAAATCAAAGAATAAATAGATCACATAACCTACGAAAGCGAGAGCTATGGCATAGACTAAAAACATCTATAGTTTTTGCTTGATCTTCAAACTTAACCTAAATAAGACTTGAGGTTATTCTTGTTGACGCTCTTGCGCAATCTGCGGATAGCGCGCTCTTTGATTTGTCTTACGCGCTCACGAGTAAGTCCATAAAGCTCACCTATCTCTTCAAGCGTCATCGACTTGCGCCCTTTAAGGCCATAATATGCTCCTAAGACTTCTACTTCACGTGGAGAAAGCATAGATAGGCCATATTTGACTTCATCCTTAAGGGATTCTTCCATCAATGCCAAGTCTGGTGCCGCCTCAGAGTCAAAATTGAGAAGATCTAACATGGTTGCATCTCCATCATCTCCACCTACTGGCGCATCAAATGATAAGTGTCTACTACCACTCTGCTTCATCTTGACCACATCTTTAGGTTTCATATCGAGCAATTCAGCCAGTTCCTCATCAGAAGGCTCCCGCTCAAACTCTTGTACAAAAGATACCACAGCTTCATTAACCTTGTTATAAGAACCTACTTTATTTAGGGGAAGTCTTACTATTCGAGCATACTCAACAATAGCCTGTAGAATGGATTGTCTAATCCACCAGACCGCATAAGAAATAAACTTAAAACCTTTAGTTTCATCAAAGCGTTTGGCGGCTTTCATAAGACCAACATTTCCCTCATTTATTAGGTCACTTAATGAGAGTCCTTGATTCTGATATTGCTTAGCAACACTTACCACAAATCTTAGATTAGACTTAGTCATACGCTCGAGAGCTTCCTTGTCGCCTTCACGTATCCTCCTAGCTAATTCTGCCTCCTCATCAGCCGTCAAGAGATCTATCTTGCTTATGTCATTTAGATACTTGTCTAAAGCTAAGCTCTCTCGATTGGTGATCTTATTCGTTATCTTAAGTTGTCTCATATATGCTTAAACTCTAAATCGTTTAATTTTATTTTCAAGTACACCTTGATTATACCACAGAAATGTAGTATGTCAATACAATACAAGAATTAAGGAAGATTAGTTTCTTATCTTCCAAAAAATTCAAAAAATTCTTTGAGTTTAGTCTCTGTCGTCCGGTCTTGGCTTACGCTCTGGTCTCGGCAAAAGTGCCTTTCGAGAGAGCTTCATCTTACCGGACTTTGGATCAATACCTATCAACTTGACCTTGACTGGATCACCTTCTTTAAACACATCTTCTACTCGCTCAATACGAGAATGTGAGATCTCACTGACATGTAATAATCCACTCTTTCCATTGAAGTCTACGAACACACCATATGGCATCACACTTGCAACGACTGAGTCGTATACATCTCCAATCTGAGGCTTATATGCAATATTTTGTACTACTCTTTCGGCTTCTTTAATTCCGTCAGCATCTGGAGAGAATATGCTTACGATTCCTTTGCCGTCTACTTCTTCAATGTTTATGGTAGTTCCGGTATTTGCTTGTAATTCCTGAATCACCTTACCTCCAGGGCCTATAACGGCACCGATAAATTCTTTATCGATTTCGAATTCGATCATGCGTGGTGCAAAATCTTTCGGTTCTGCTCTGGCAACTTCTATAGTCTTAGCCATTTCTCCAAGAATATGGAGACGTCCTTCTTTTGCTTGCATAAGCGCTTGCTCGAGAATCTCATATGGCAGTCCGTCAATTTTAATGTCCATCTGACACCCACAGATACCGTCTACAGTACCCGTCACCTTGAAATCCATATCTCCAAGAGCATCTTCATCACCCAGAATGTCTGATAAGATAATATGACGATCTCCATCAGAGATCATTCCCATAGCAATTCCAGAAACTGCTTTTTTGATAGGAATACCCGCATCCATGAGAGCCATAGATCCCGCACAGACTGTAGCCATTGAGCTCGATCCATTAGACTCCAATATATCTGAGACCAATCTCAGCGTATATGGATTTTCATCAGGGAGCACCTGTCTTAGTGAACGACCAGCCAGATTAGCGTGACCAACTTCTCTTCGTCCAGGACCTCTCATAGGTTTAGTCTCTCCAACTGATAACGCCGGAAAGTTATAATGTAATATGAACTTGTCATATCCAGTAGATAAGGCAGTATCAACCATCTGTTGATCCAACTTAGTGCCCATAGTACATGACGTCAATGATTGAGTCTCACCACGAGTAAATATTGCAGAACCATGTGCTGAAGGAAGGTAACTTATCTCAGTCCAGATATCTCTAATATCAGATGATTTACGCCCATCCAGTCTTACTCTCTCAGCAAGTACATGCTCACGTATAGTTACTTTCTTTACCTTGTCAAAATATCCGCTAAGTTCACCACCATTCTCATCCATCCACTCTTCACCAAATTTCTCAAGCGCTTTTTCCTTAAGCTCATCTTTAATCTGTGTAAGATGTGTCTTACGCTGTTTCTTATTATAAGCGCTCTTAGCTACCTCAATTATACCATCTACAGAAGTCGCAGTTACAAAGTCCTTAATTTCTTTGTTCTCCTCAGGCAACACAGGAACTCTTTTAACAGTGGCAGCCTCTCCGACCTTCTCAGCTAAATCTAACTGCGCTTGACATTGTACCTTAATGGCTTCATGTCCAACTTTTATTGCTTCAATCAATTCTAATTCATCGCACTCTTGTGCATCGCCTTCTACCATCATCACATTTTCCAGTGTTGCGGCTACAATGATGTTTAGCGTTGCTCCTTCAAGCTCCGAACTTACCGGATTAACTTTATATTCTCCGCCAATCTTAGCAACTCGCACTTCTGAAATAGGACCATCAAATGGTATATCCGACACAGCAATGGCCGCTGAAGCTGCTAATGCAGCATATGCATCTGGCGTAATTTCTGGATCGGCAGAGATCATATTGATGATGATCTGTGTATCACACATATAACCATCTGGAAATAATGGACGTAGCGCACGGTCTACTAGTCTACACACCAAAATCTCGTACTCGCTCAATCTCGCTTCTCTTCTGAAGAAGTTTCCAGGTATTCTTCCTGCTGATGCGTATTTCTCTTGATAGTCTACTGATAATGGAAAAAAGCTCTGACCTTCCCTTGCTTCATAAGCAGAGACTACTGATGCAAAAAGCATCATCTTGCCGACTCTTATGACTACAGATCCATGTGCTTGAGCAGCTAATTTTCCAGTTTCAATAATTACTTCTTGGCCACTTGGTAGGTTAAATGACGTGGTGGTAGGAATTTTTACACCCATAAATTTCTTTTATCTTGATTTGTATCCGAGCACAAATCTAACATTATATTATATATTAATAAAAAAGCATATATCATGTTTAGATATATGCTTTTCGAATTGTGGAGACCTTTACTTTCGGATGCCTAACTTGGCTATTAAGTCTCTGTATAGTTGTATGTCCTTTCCTGCAAGATACTTCAGCAATCTTTTTCTCTTTCCTACTAAAGTTAATAATGTGCGTCTGCAAGAATGATCTTTCTTATTTTCTCTGAGGTGTTCAGATAAACTGTTTATTCTGTGTGTGAATAGTGCTATTTGACCTTCAATTGATCCGGTGTTACTAGCTGATCCGCCATGCTCGGCGAAAATTGCTTCTTTCTGTGCGTTTGTTAAATAATTTGCCATAATAATTAATTGTTACCAAATATGAGGGATTACGGAAATCCCTGATTAGCGCCTGCAAATGTACAGGTTTATATCATCATAAGCTGTATTATTTTAATCCAATACTATTCAGTAGTCTTCGCTTCATCCCATAGTGCATCCATCTCGGCCAGGGTCATATCTGAAAGAGACTTAGTCGCATGAGTCTCAATATATTCGAATCGTCTTTTAAACTTTCGGTTTGTCAGATCCAATGCTCTATTGGAATCAATACTGAGATGACGGGCATAATTAATAAGTGAGAATACCAAGTCGCCAAACTCTTCTGTAATCTTTTCTGGATCTTCTTGTCGCTCGGCTACTTCTTTGAACTCCCCGAGTTCTTCCTGGACTTTGGCCCATACATCTGCCGTCTCATCCCACTCAAATCCTACTTGTGCTGCTTTCTCCTGCATCCGTTGTGCTTTTATAATGCTCGGCAGCGCATTGGGGACACCTGATAAGACTGATTTTTTACCATTACTTTCGGCCATCTTGATTTTTTCCCAATTGCGCTTTACATCCTCTTCGTTGGCTACTGTGGTGTCGCCATAGATATGAGGATGACGTCTAATCAGTTTATCAGAAACACCGTGAAGAACGTCTGCGACATCAAAGGCATTTTTCTCATCACCAAGCTTCGCATAGAACACCATATGAAGCATTAGATCACCAAGCTCCTCCTTGATATCATTCATCTCTTGAGATTCTATCGCATCAATCAGCTCATAGGTCTCCTCAACCGTTAGCGAACTAAGAGATTCAAAAGTCTGCTTGCGATCCCAAGGGCACTTCTCACGTAGCTCATCCATTATATCAAGGAGGCGTCCAAAGGCCTCCAATTTTTGGGCTCTACGACCTGGATCAAGTGCAGCCTTAATTGTCGTTTCTTTCTCTGATTTCATAATATTTACAAAAATGTCATTTTATCTATCATCCATAAATAACTTTGTGACGTTAACTGAGTTGTTATTACATTAATTATGGCCATATGAATTATTTCTTAACCATATTATTGATAGTTGGAGTCACTTTTGGACTTTCATTCATATTGATCAATATTAGGTATATCGTTACGGGCAATGAGTTTAGAGGCACATGTGCATCTAATAACCCTATGATCAAGAATAATCTTGGCGAATGCACTGTCTGTGGAAAATCTCCTGACGAAGATTGCAAGATGCCAGAGGTAAAACCTGCCACATAACACTAAATACATAATCAGATGCGAGTATTTATTTTACTCCTGGTGACAAGCTTATTTTGCTCTAGCCAATTGATCAGTCAACAGCCAGATAAACTAAGTGCAGTTGAAATTTATAATAAGATCGAGAAGCTCAACTTCTTAGGAACGGTATTATACTGTGCTGCTCATCCTGATGATGAAAACACTTCAGTGATATCTTATATGTCCAATGAAGTGAAGGCTCGAACGGCTTATCTATCTCTTACCCGTGGCGATGGAGGTCAAAACAGAATCGGTGCTGAAATCAGAGAAAACCTAGGAGTAATCCGTACCAATGAATTATTGCGAGCAAGAGCGACCGATGGTGGAGAACAATTCTTTACACGAGCAATAGATTTTGGCTATAGCAAGCATCCTGACGAAACACTATCAATATGGGAGCGGGATAAAATCATGCATGATGTTGTAAAAGTCATACGAGAATTCAAACCAGATATTATAGTTAATCGGTTTGATCATAGAACCCCTGGTCGCACTCATGGGCACCATACGACCTCAGCGATTCTATCAGTAGATTCCTATGACAAAGCAGCTGATCCTGACTACCAGGCAGCCTTGTTAGGTCACTTGAAGCCATGGCAAACGAAGCGAATATTTTTTAATACTTCTTGGTGGTTCTATGGGAGCAGGGCCAATTTTGCAGAAGCAGATAAGACCAACTTACTATCAGTTGATGTCGGCGTGTATTATAAGAATATTGGATTATCTAATAGTGAGATCGCTGCCTTGAGCAGATCTATGCACAAGAGTCAAGGATTTGGCTCAACGGGTTCTAGAGGCTCGAGAAATGAATATCTCGAACTCATTAAAGGGGAATTACCTGCGGATAAGGCTAATTTATTTGAAGGGGTAAATACAACTTGGTCTCGTGTTGAAGGCGCGGGTCACATTGAAGGCCTGATAAGAGATGTACTTGCAGGTTTTAACTTCCTCAATCCTTCAGATCATATTGACGACTTGTTGGCTATCCGAGCGGAGATTGCTCAGATTAGTGACGATCACTGGAAGAACTATAAACTCAAAGAAATAGATGATATAATCTTGCAGAGCTTAGGACTATTCATAGAAGCTAAAGCCAACCAGGCTAATGCTACCGCAGGAGATTCCATAGTTATTGATTTAGAGGTAATCAATAGATCCGAAGCTTCGGTTATACTTAAGACTATCGATCTTGAAGAATACCATAGCAATCTCAGTACTGAGCTTGTCAATAATGAATCAAGTCAAACTGAGATCAATTATGTAATCAGTGACGCAGATCTCAAAGAATCTAATCCTTATTGGCTTCAGGAGAAAGGTAGTCTTGGGCTATATGCGATAGACAACAAAGAACTCATCGGCCAACCAGCTAATTCTGCTCCAATAAGCATGGATATTTCGTTAGAGATTAATGGCGCCCCTATGACCATCTCAAGGGATGTAATTTATAAATTCACTGACCCAGTAAAAGGAGAGGTGTATGAACCATTTGTCGCTGTGCCAGAAGTATCGGTACAGTTTGAAGATCCAGTATATATCCTCTCTACCCGAGAACCTAAGAAGGTCGCTATAACTGTCAAAAGTTTTACTGATGATGTAAACGGAATCCTTTCGATAAAGCATCCAGAATCCTTCTCAGTAACACCTGAACAGGTAGATATCTCGATGGGGCCAGCAGGAAGTATTCAGATCGTCGAGTTTGAGGTCGTAGGACCATATCTCCAGGAGTCAGCATCATTTACAGCGGAACTGAAAACTAATAATTCCGTATTGGATGAATATGTCAAGGTCATAGAATATGACCATATTCCTAAACAATATGTAAGGTCTGCATCAGAAACAACGGTTCAACGACTGAATATTAAAACTGTCAGTAAAAAAATAGCTTATGTCGAAGGAGCCGGAGATGAAGTGGCTGAGAGCCTTGCGCAGATCGGTTATCAGGCAGACATATTTTCGGTGGAAGATATAACCACGGATAACTTGGACGACTACGATGTTGTCATCATAGGAATTAGAGCATATAATATCCATAGGGACTTAAAGCTTCGCAAGGATATTCTAATGGACTTTATGAGCCAAGGGGGAACTGTTATCGTACAGTATAACACAAATCGAGGTCTCAGAGGAGATCAGATATCTCCGTACCCATTAGAGCTCTCCAGAGATCGTATAACAGATGAATCGGCAACTGTGTCATTCGCAGATCCCGAGCATGAGGTATTAAATACGCCAAATAAGATCACTTCACTAGACTTTAAAGATTGGGTGCAGGAAAGAGGTCTATATTTCCCTAATGAATGGGATGACCGCTTCGAAGCACCGCTGGCTATGGCAGATCCAAATGAGGAAGTAACCAAAGGAGCCTTGCTCATAGCTAAGCATGGCAAAGGCAACTTTATCTATAGTGGAATCTCGTGGTTCAGAGAATTGCCGGCAGGCGTGCCAGGTGCATATAGATTGTTTGCTAACCTTATAGCCATCGGAAGTAATGACTCTCTAAACTCAGGACAACAACAAGGAGATGGAAAATAAGTGGAATAAGCGTTATGCACTCATCCTGATTGCTAATGCTGTATATATCTTTTTGTTTTACTTGCTGACTACAATGTTCAATTGATGCACGGGATAGATTGGATTGTCCTTATTGCTACCCTTTTGATTATTGTATGTTACGGCATCTACAAATCTCTTGATCAGAAGAACCTTGAAAGTTATTTGCTCGATAGTAATAGTGCCAAATGGTATACTGTCGGCTTATCAGTCATGGCAACACAAGCCAGTGCTATTACTTTCCTATCAACACCTGGCCAAGCCTTTGCAGATGGCATGAAATTCGTCCAGTTCTATTTTGGATTACCGATAGCCATGGTGATCATCTGTATCTACTTTATACCGCGATATAAGCGACTTAAGGTATTTACCGCATATGAATTTTTAGAACAGCGTTTCGACCTGAATACTCGACTGCTCACATCAGTGTTGTTCTTGGTACAGCGTGGTCTGGCTGCTGGAATAACAATCTACGCACCTGCGATTGTATTATCCTCAGTCCTCAATGTCGAGCTTAATTATATGGTCTTGCTGATTGGAGGCCTCGTAGTACTCTATACCGTTCTTGGTGGCACACGTGCCGTCAATGTCACCCAACGATATCAGATGATGATCATTTTTGTGGGATTAATTATAGCATTTGGAATCATACTCAATAGGCTTCCTGATGATATATCTTTTATGGATACGCTCGAGGTGGCAGGTTTAAATGGCAAGATGGAAGTTTTGGACTTTAGTTTTGACCTGAATGATCGATATACATTTTGGACAGGAATTATCGGTGGGTCTTTCTTAGCGCTCTCGTACTTTGGCACTGATCAAAGCCAAGTGCAACGATATCTTACAGGTGAGTCTGTAGACCAATCGAGATATGGCCTCCTGTTCAATGGGTTACTTAAGGTTCCTATGCAATTTTTCATACTCATGGTCGGCATCATGGTCTTCGTCTTCTATCAGTATAATAGCGCCCCCTTATTCTTCAACACTCAAGTTGAAAAGCAAATGATGGTCAGCGATCGTAGTAGCGAATACGGAAGTCTCCAAAATGAGTATCGCCTGTTGGAATCAGAACGTCAGCAATTGATGATTGCCTCACAAACATCAGGAAATTCTCTCGACTCAGAAAACAGAATCATAACCATAAACAAGGATATTGAACATCTGCGCTCCGAATCAAAAGAACTGATAAAAGCTACTTTGCCAGATGCTGAGTCAAATGATAAAGATTATGTCTTCATCCATTTTATCCTGAATAATTTACCCGTAGGCCTAATAGGCTTACTATTGGCAGTATTCTTCTGTGCTGCTATGTCATCTACTGCATCTGAGCTTAACGCTCTGGCGTCGACATCACTCATTGATATCTATAAGCGAACCATCAATCCAAATCTCACAGAAGTGGGTTATGTAAGAACAGCTAAAGGCTTGACAATTATGTGGGGACTAATTGCTATTGGGTTTGCTTCGGTCGCTTCGCTATTTGAGAATCTCATACAATTTGTCAATATAATTGGATCATTGTTTTATGGAACCATTTTGGGCATTTTTCTGGCAGCTTTCTTCTTTAAGAAGATCGGCGCTAAAGCCGTATTTATAGCAGCTATCATCACGGAGTTATTAGTTATCTATATCTATTCTGAAGATTTGGTGGCATTCCTATGGTTAAACCTAATAGGATGTGTATTAGTCATAATGATCGGCTCCATCTTACAGCTTCTACTTCCATCTGACCAAATAAGAAAGGCACCTGACGTTTAGTGCGACAGATGCCTTTTAAAAATTAATTGAAGTAAGTGCGCCGTTTACTTAGACGACCACATTTCAATGTTCTTTTCATTTATTCTGACAAAGTCAGTATTGCCAGCCTCCATAGCCAAAGCTTTGGATTTATTGGCTACTTTGATTGCGTCCTGTACTCTTCCGAGCTTACCAAGTATCTCAGACTCCATGCGCAACTGCCAGAATCTTGGGCTATCACTATGAGTCGCTTTTTGCACGTACTCAAGAGCTGTGTTTAGATCCTTACCAGAACTATATAAATATGCACCAGCTGCGTAGTAATCACCGGCAGTCGGGCCAGCAAGCGTTTCTTTGATGCTTGCCATAACTGCCGCATCCACCTCAGTATCAATATCTATAGATACTAAAGTCTTATCCCATATAAACTCTAATGATCCAGCGCTGTCAGTAAGGTTATCTACTGTGATCATAAAGTTGTGAACAGATATCGGAAGTGTCGCTACATCGCCTTTAACGATTAATGCAGGCTCCTTCTCTACATACGAACCCCAGCTACGACCTTCATAAGTGTAGAAATGAACATCCCAAGATCTTGCACCTGGTTTAGTTAATACAGCATACGATCCAGCTGGGAGCTCTTCACCTTCGATTTTGACATCTCCAGAAAAAGAAATTTTAGTAGCGCCATTGGCTCCTGTTCTCCATACTTCATTGAATGGTACGAGATCACCAAAAATGGTTCTACCTTTCACACCAGGACGAGAGTATTCTGCTGTTACCTCGATTAATCCAATCTCCTGAGTAAATGATGCACTTGGACTAGGTGCTGGTGTCCTAATCTGAGCGCTGAGCGCACTGGCAAACAAGAATGCTAATGCAAATAAAAACGTAATGTACTTAGACATAATTAATGGTTTGTGAAAAATATTTTATTCGATATTATGCCTAAATAATGTTGCACCCTCTAATTTGTTGTGCAAACATTGATATTTTAACTAATGCTTATATATCCTTGAGTATAGAAGATTTGAGCTGATCGAACTCTTCCGCAGTGATATGTCCCTTCTCTTTTAACACGGATAACTCCTGGAGTCGCTTGATATGATCCTTATCTGCAGCTTCAACTTTTGTTTCTTTTAATTTCTGTTCTTTCCTGATTTCCTCAGCAACCTCCTTCCCTTTCTCAAATTTCTCATCATACATCCGCTTAAGACGACTAACATCAAAATCTAAGAAAGTACCCCCGCTCTCAAAATGGCTCTGAAACACTTCACCAAGTGCATAGGTACTGGCACCAGATAATACAGCAAGTGTAACTCCGCCAAGGATACTTCCTACTCCTGGTATAAACTTGATGATCCGAGACCCCATCCTAGCTACACTTGCTCCAGATAGAGAAGTAATTATAGCCTTGCCACTCGTCTCCTTGAAGTCTACGTCATATAATCTACTCAGCTGCCTAATCATATCTAACTGAATGGCTGTAACAGCAAAAAAGTCTGCGATAGGTACAGGAATAAAACCCGCCCCCATAGACCAGATCATATGATTTCGAATAATAGAGCTGGCATTTTCTTTTCGGAGTTCCTCGGTGCCCATGACTTTCTATTTTTAATCCAATAATAGTCTAATCATGAAATAAAGTTCAAATAGTTAGACTAAAACGTCTATAGAGCAGATCAAACTTTAGCTATAAGCTATAATTCTTAAAGGCCTTGATCTCTATTGGGCTAGATATCTGTCAAGGTCACACGACAATGAGATAGATGTACTACCCAATAGGAACATTCTCGATAATCTCGAGATTATAGCCGATCAAACCCACTCTCTTCTTTGGATTATTAGTCATGAGTCGAATCTTACGAATATTCAACTCATTAAGGATCTGAGCGCCAATGCCAAAGTCTTTCTGCTCAGCTTCCATATTCCTTCTCACATATGGGTTAAGCCTTGATCCCTCGCTGTGTTGTTCCTTGAGATTGTCCATGATAGCTTGTATACCATCGTCAGGTTCTGGTTGACGGAGCAATATTAAGGCTCCCTGACCTTCTTTTTCAATCAATTGGAGAGTCTTGTGTATTGTACGATTCATACCTTCCAAAAAGAAAGCGAATATCTCCGCCACATTGGATCCACTATGTACTCGCGTTAAGACAGCGTCGTCGGGGCTCCAATCGCCCTTCTTAAGGACAAGATGACGCTGTCCAGTATTCGTCTCAGAAAATGTCATCAAGTCAAACTTGCCATATGCTGTATCAATTGATAGTGTATCCTGATGAGACACCAGTCGCTCTCTATCCATACGATAAGCCACCAGATCCTTAATACTGATTATCTTCAGGTCAAAGCGACTTGCAATCTCCATCAATTGTGGTAGACGAGCCATAGTGCCATCAGGATTGAGAATTTCGATCAGTACTCCACCAGGCTTCAGTCCTGCTAGTATGGACAGATCAATGGAGGCCTCCGTATGTCCTGTACGACGCAGCACACCACCCTGCTTAGCAATTAACGGGAATATATGACCTGGCTTAGCAAAATCTTGCGGAGACGTATCATCAGCTATTAAAGCTTGTATGCCCGTAGCTCGATCATATGCAGATATACCTGTAGTACATCCCTTCTTCTTGTAATCGATAGAAACGGTAAATGCCGTCTCATGTAGATCCGTATTTTGCGATACCATATAATCCAACCGTAGCGCCTGAGCACGCCCAGCTGTGATCGGTGCACAGATCAAACCGCGTCCATACGTTGCCATAAAATTGATAATCTCTGGCGTCACTAGTTCAGCAGCACAGACGAAGTCCCCTTCATTCTCTCGGTCCTCATCATCAACGACTATAATGATTTTGCCCGCGGCGATATCTTTTATCGCATCTTCAATTGAATCTAACTGGAAATTAGAATCCTCAGAAGCGTCATTTCTATAACTTACTAACATATATATAGCTTAAGCAACAAAAGGTATTATTTGTTTAGAGCATAATCAAGCATATGTTATTATAAGAATAAGCTTCTTTATGATTATCAAGTCATTATATTTAACTCTACAATTGAAAGTTTTAAAAACCACGATAGAATGAAATTTAAGTTATTAGCAGCTATTGGTATCTCAGTAGTCATCATGTCCTCATGTGTTAGCAAAAAATCCTATGAAGCGCTTCAGTCGGAGTATGACCTGGCAAAGCAAGCCGTGAACAAGGAGCTTGGTAATTGCGGAGAAGATCTCAATAAATATATGAGCATGGTCACTGAATGTGCTCAAGAAAGAGAATCACTTAGAGGCGATCTAAGAACAGCCAATAACACCTTAAAGCTTAAGGATGAGCAGATCACCGACCTCAGAGCACAAATAGAAGATCTCAGACAATTACGTGATAAGCAGGTGGAGCAGGTCGGCGACTTAACAGTCCTGTCACAATCTGCTAATGAAAACATCAAGGAAACGCTTGGCCAACTCGAACGTAAAGATCAATATATAAACTTGCTATCCGCTGCCAAAACTAAGGCAGATTCGATAAATCTTGCCTTAGCGGTAAATCTCAAAAGCGTGCTATCTGAAGGCATAGCAGATGACGATGTTGAAATACAAGTTGACAAGACCGTAGTGTTTATAAACTTATCGGATAAAATGCTTTACAACAGTGGAAGTGCTGACTTAACTCCTCGTGCAAATGATGTGCTAGGAAAAATCGCACAGATTGTAGAGTCAAGACCAGATTTTGAAGTAATGGTAGAAGGATATACTGATGATAGACCGATCAGCAGAGCTTGCTTCAAGGATAATTGGGATCTCAGTGTGGTCAGAGCAACATCAGTAGTTAGAGTATTGCAGGACACATACAACATTGACCCTAATCGATTGATAGCAGCAGGACGTGGACAGTACAATGCACTGGCGTCGAACGATACAGTAGAGGGCCGTTCTACCAACAGAAGGACAAGAATTATCATTCTGCCGAAGTTGGATCAATTCTATGATCTATTGAATCCGGATATCGTTCCAAACTAATCCGGAGTTAAAAGCAAATGAAAGAAGGGCTTTACATGCTTAGATGTAGAGCCCTTCTTTTGTATAGATTTCAGGCAGATGACTCAACATTACAACTTACTATACTATCTGATGCTCATGCTAATTCTACCAGCATCCTGTCATCCTCAGGACAGAGCTAACAACAAAGTTAAAGAGATTTATAAATCCACTTTCATCTCGCCAGACAGCTCAACCGACTACCTTAAGATTGATAGCACTTATGTCGATGCTCCAAGTGCTATCACAAGGAACATTATACAAGATAAGGACGGTATATTTTGGTTTGCCACCTTTGAAGGAATCATCAAGTATGATGGTAAGTCTTTTATCAATCTGACTAAAGGTCAATCGATAAGATTTTTTTCAGTATTAGAGGCTAAAAATGGTTTGATATGGTTTGGTTCTATTGGTGCTGGCATCTATAGATATGACGGAAGTTGCTTTCAGATATTAACGACAGAAGACGGCTTAGTCGATGATCGTGTCACAAATATCTATGAGGACAATCTGGGTAGAATATGGTTTGGCACAGTGGGTGGGATAAGCATCTATGATGGAAGTACTTTTACAAATATGACTACTGAAGAGGGCTTACTTGATAACGATATCAACAGCATAATGCAAGATCCATCTGGACTCTACTGGGTAGGCACTCGTGGAAAGGCATTTACCTACGATGGTAGCAGAATCTCTGAAATAATGAACGAAGATGGTGCATCATTTTATAATGTGAGACATATCATGAGGGACTTACGTGGTCATATGTGGATGGGAGGCAATGATGGATTGTGGAGATATGATGGTGAGACATACAATCGCATATCAAGAAACTTTACTGGCTATATCTATGAGGATAGAGTTGGTAATATATGGACTAGTTCAGTACATCAAGATTTGAACGCTTGGACAATCTCTCAATATGATGTAATATCACTGAACAATGGGCGTCCAACAGCTACTGAGATTAAGACCCGAGAGGGCATGTTCTTTGGTATTCTGGAGGACGAGAACAAGGACATATGGGCTGGCAAGCTTGATGGAGTCATACGTATAAGTCAACACGGCAGCATAGAGGAGTATCATACTCACTGATCTTATTTATTGGTTGAGATCAGGACTAATTGCACAATGATCTTAGTTTATTTAGTTGCTCTATATCGCTGAATCCCTCGCTGAAAAAGTCAGTTTAAAATAAACACATACTCAGAGAAGAGCCTGTAAGCATATATTCTGCATAAATCTCTGTCGCTAGCTATAATAGTGCTCATCATGATGATTATATTACCGCGCTATGAGCAGTCTTATCACACGATATGGTCCGTGGGCGATAGTAGCTGGAGCCTCAGAGGGTTTAGGTGCTGCGTATGCTCGACATCTTGCTAGTCATGGATTTAACTTAATACTGATTGCACGACGGGAGTCCGAACTAAACGCCTTAGCTGACGAACTCCGTACACTCAAACAAATCGAGACTATCGTCAAAGTTTTAGACTTGAGTAACACAGATCAATTGATCAACTTTATTAAGGACCATCCCTCAGATATAGGACTCGCCATATATAATGCCGCATATGCGCCACTGGGATACTTCATAGAAAGAACAATAGAAGATTTAGAAATGGTCGTTGATGTCAATATTAGATCGGCTCTTATATTTACCAAGATAATTACACACCGATACAAGTCTCAGAAGCGATCAGGCGGAATTGTCCTAATGTCCTCTATGGCTGGTAATCAAGGTGCACCACGTTTGGCAAGTTATGCTGCGTCTAAGTCATTTAATACTGTTCTGGCTGAAGGGCTTTGGCATGAGTTAAAAGATGACGGCATAGATGTCATCGCAAGTGTCGCTGGCGCCATAAGGACTCCAGGATATGCCGAGCTGAATACCACCGTTGATGCTCCTGGCACTCTGGATCCAGAAGTAGTAGTGATGAAAACCTTGGACAAACTCGGCAAAGGCCCTGTAGTTATACCTGGGCGAGTCAATGCACTTGGGAGATTTATGATGACACGACTATTACCCAGATCGCTCGCTATTAAGATTATGCATAATAATACCAAAACACTCGGATGAATATTCTACTTGGACTACTTACCCCACTTGTTGTGATCAGTCTGATCACAATATTGCATTATATCTTACCTGGAAGATGGATCACAGGATATGTAAAGCACGAAAAAACTCAGGAATTACTCAGATATCGACTGAATGGCTTAATGCTATTACTTGTCTCCGTAGCAATATGGTATATCTTAGGACACTATGATATTGTCGATTACACATGGCTTTATCGTCATCGTTGGTTGAGTCTGGTAGGAGCAATTCTAATTGGCTTGGCCTATAGCTTGGTAATGACACTGTCTTATCCTTCTGTAACTGGGCATTTTCTCAAAGATTTTTTCTTCGGTCGTGGACTCAACCCACAGATACAAGGTGGTCGTATAGATCATAAAATGTGGCTTTATATAGTTGGAGCAGTATTACTGGTACTGCACAGTTTGAGCTTTACCACCCAGCACATCATTATGTATGGATCTTCATTCAACCCTGGAATCATCTTATCTACAGCCTTGATTATCTGGTTTGTGATGGATTACTGCATATTTGAACACGTACATTTATATACTTACGATATCTTTGCTGAGCGTGTAGGATTTAAGTTAGGATGGGGATGCTTAGCGTTTTACCCATACTTCTATTCCATTTCAATATGGTCTACAGTTGATCGCCCCAATCCTGATATGAGCGTTATCCAATTAATCGTTTCCGCTGTGATATTTCTTATGGGTTGGATGATGGCCCGAGGGGCTAATATGCAGAAATACTACTTTAAGTTACAGCCAGAGAAATCATTCTTAGGAATTAAGCCTAAGGTGATTACTGATGGGAACAAGAAGATTATAGCCTCAGGGTTTTGGGGAGTAAGTAGGCATATAAACTATCTTGGAGAGATCTGCATGGGCTTAGGTATCGCTTCCGCCGTAGGACATTACGATCTCATTTGGCCATGGCTCTATCCGCTCTACTACATCTTATTGCTGGTGCCAAGACAGCTTGATGATGATAAAAGATGTCTCAAAAAATATGGGGAACTATGGGAGGATTATCAGCGTGAAGTACCGTACAAAATCATACCAGGTATTTATTGAGTTGATAATTTGTAGGCTTCACAAACATAATGTTGAATGACTAATGTCAAAATCACTTCCAAAAGACTAGTATTAAGACTGATAGAAAGAAGAGATTTAGATTCGATCCATAGTCTACATGCTCTTCCCGAAACGGATGAATACAATACATTGGGGATTCCCGACAACATTGAGGCTACAAGGTCAATTATAGAACCTTGGATCGAAGCTAACAGATTAGAGGAAGTAGAGAATTACACATTTGCTATAGTACTCAAATCGGATAAGAAGTTCATTGGTTTATTCGGACTAAAACTCAGTCAGAAAAAATTCAACAAAGCTGAAGTATGGTATAAGGTCCTTCCAGATTTTTGGAGCTTGGGATATGCTACTGAAGCCTTAAATGCCGTGATCCTATTTGGATTTGAAACTTTGAAATTACATCGAATTGAAGCTGGTTGTGCCGTCGACCACATAGGCTCAATTAAAGTACTTGAAAAAGCCGGTATGACCAGAGAAGGTAGAGGCAGAAAAACGCTGCCTCTTAAATCAGGTTGGTCAGACAACTTTAACTATTCAATACTAAGGACCGACTTATTTCAATAAAGACTTTTATCTCCAATTTATTCTAAAGGGTAATCAATATGTTAATCCAGACGGCATGAATCTTCTATCTGAACATTAAGTATTGACTGATTACTCACCTCAAACCCCAAACCTAACTCTACAGACTGACCTGCTGAAAAAGTTATCGTCCGCTGATTAATTTGTGCATCTGAGCTTATGGTCTCAATGGCTTTATAATTACGAGCAGCATCAACCGCCACTTGCTCCACCTCGGACGTAGATATATCATCCGCTAACGGACAGACTGTAGCAGCTCGCAAGGAGATGGCATAAGAGTCATCGCCATCAATGGTCATCCTGAGATTTGCCAACGATTCTATGGGAGTCTGCCGTGGGTTATACCTAAGCTTGACTTCATAGCTCCTACCCGACTCTATACCTATTGGCTCAAAGTCGATTAACTGAAACTCATCATGCTCTGCATCAATATACATGTCTTCGATTGACAACGATTCATCGCCGATGTTTTCTATGGTCATCATCAGTGTATCCCCAGTGAAGTCAGCTGTAAGCTCGATAAGGCCACGATCGGTACCATCTGCCGAGTTTGCCATGTGTCCAGAATCAATATCCTCAATTATATTCCGAGCAGTATAGACTACGAAGTCTTCATCCAGTTGATTAGGGCCCCAATAAAGATCTGCCACATTGAGCTGAAAGACTTTGGCACTCTGACCATCTCCGATCACGGTAAACTGTATCATGAAGACATCAGACCAATCCCCAGAAATGCCGTCATCATTCTGAAAGTGATTTTTTGTTAGGCTATAGTTTCGTGCTTCCTCTGTTAGCTCCATTACATACTTACCTTGATCTCGGAACTCATCAATACCTTCCTTCATAATTGCTACTTCAATAGTCCCTTGACCAGAAATGGTGAAGTTTAAATTTTCATAATTATCAACATCTACAGCGCTAAAATTAGGGTTGAATGATCTGAATACATTCATGTAATTAGTAATAGAACCGCTAACACTGATGTCACGATCCATCTCATAGTGATCATCTGAAAAGTTATCCCCAGGCAAAGACTCAAATGTGGTCAGTATATCAATAGATTCATTAAAGGATGTATTCCAAGAACCATCAGATAAGAAGACAACATCATGCGCATTGAGCGATTCATGATAAAATGTAACACCCAGATCATATACACGTCCCAGGTCTAACATGATAGTTTGTTCAGGGGCTCCACTCAGATCTACAGTTATGTCGAGATCTCGCTCATCATCAGTCTCTGTATAACTCATTGTGCCAGTCATGCCGACCTGCGAAAGGTTGGATTTATTGGTGATGTCAAGATAAATTTGATCATCCTCATATCGGGCCGCATTGATGTAGAAGACGGGAGAGCTACCAATTATTATATCGTTCATCTTCTTTCCAAATTCATCCGTGTTGGTAATCTTAGCAAATATGTCTTTGAGTAAAATTTCTAGGTCATGCACGCTACTTGCCCAGATCTGAAAATTGAGATAGTCTGTCTCTTTTTTATAATCTGCTAGGTTCCAGTGACTCTCCATGATCCATTCTGTCTGACCATCAACCAAAGTTTCTCTTACACTGAAGCTCAGAGCATACTCAACTAATCCCGCTTCTACCTCGAGCTTAGGGATAATTAGATTTATATCTACAGTTTGCGGGTTTTCACCAGCAGAAACCAATTGTGTACTATAGGTTAAGATATCCAGAATCTTAGAGCCCGCAAGTCGATCGCATACATATTTAGTATGTTCATATACCCCCTCAGAAGATCTCAGGCCTAATACAGCACCTCTTCTATTGTTCCCTTCGTATATGTCTATTGCGTATAATTCAGTCGCATTAGTGATGTTGATTAGGTGCTCGGGAGAGCTTTCTCGAGTCTCAGTATTACTGATGGCATCAACAGGCATATAGGCGGCGATGGGGGCGTTAGATTTGTTATATCCACTTAGAGATTTATTCATGCTTGCACGAGTTAACAGATCTTGAATATCACGATCATAGCCTCTACCATAGCGGCCTCTCTTCTTATTATAGTTAACTAGGTTAACCTTATGACTCAATCTATCATTGCTCTCAAGACCACCATCAAATCCAGATTTAGTTGTTGTATACCTACAATTGTCATAGCAATCAGGATCATCACAATCTACTAATCCGTCATTGTCATCATCGAGTCCGTTGCCGCAATCTACTGTGGTATTACCATAAAACTGATAATCTTCTACTTCACCTGTCACGTCATCCTCGTATAAATCCAAGTCATCTAGTCCCAATTGACGTTCACTTACGATTAGTCGGACTGCTACAGTCGTATCACTGAATGTCGTGGGCACGGCAACTGGCACCATTAGGCTTGTGGCATCAGTTATAGCTGCACTACCATCATAGAATGAATCAATTTTATCATCTGCATCCCAATCTATCCATATTCCGTAGTAGACTTCTTTAGCTTCTTCAAAATTGGTGTTAAGTACAATTTCCCAATTAGAACTACTTCCAGCTGGGAGATATGTTTTATAGTTTAAACCGTCATCATATTGGTCCACATCTGCTGTGGTAAAAGCTATGGATTCGCTCTCTACATCAACGCCACTCCCTGCCCATACAGCGAGCAGATCAGGTATACCATTAGTGCGTTGACTGTAAGAAAATATTCTTGCAGCTGGAAACAGGCTATAATCATGATGATCAAAAGTCAAAGGTGCAGGAAGTTCCAAAGGGCACGAAAATCCATCATTGAACCGCAATCCGGCGGTAGACTGCATCATCAACTTAGTCTCACGAGAGACCACGTCGACTCTGAATATCTGACCAGTAGCATTGTTAGATATATACAGTCTACCATCGGACCCAGTCCATTGAGCGCCAAATCCACCACTTGGCACTTCATCTCCTATTAAAGTTCCCAGTGTGTATTTTTCTCCCTTATTAGGGTCAAACTTGTATAGCGTCCTATTATGTACCGCATAGAAATGACCATCTTTATTGTAAGCCATATCCCAGCCTGGCATACCTGCTCCAGGGTATCGTGTAATTAGATCATTCGCCTGATCATCAAGCATAGACTCAATATGAACTTTAAGCATGTCATTCCCATCTTTGCCCCACCAGTTACCTAAAGTATCGGTATCTCCGACGTATACTTTTCGATTGAATATCTGACCGAGGTTTTCAACCGTTCCAAGAGAATCTATCGAAATAAATAGCTGACCCTCCGCTCCGTAAGCCAATCCTGACAGGTAATCAAATCCAAGTCCGTTGGCTTGATGAGATATAGTAGCGATCTCAGCATAATCACCAGATTCCACGTCCAATTTAGCATATACATTCGGCACCCCTTTTTTCTTATAAACCTGATAGAATGCAGGATCGCAACTCAAGATTTGTTTGTCCTCAATTAAAAAATTGGAAACTAATACATCGCAAGTAATCAGGTTAGGATCAAGTAATACACCATGAGCAAATACATCATTAGAATAGACGCCCTCCGCAGCATCGCCGTCCACAAGAACTGAATATTGTACCTCAATCGTGTCTCCAACTGGAATATTTAATGTCCCCCAGCTTATTGTATCTCTGTCACCAAATACTGGCCTTTCATACAGATCCGTTTGCGTAGCAGATCCTGATATCGAGATTGTGTCATATAGCATGCTCATACCATGCGGCAGTACATCATACACTGTAAAATCTGTAGCATCGGCTTCACTATCATTTATCAACATCAGATGAAATGGAATGATGCCATTAGGGCCAGTCTCAGGCACACAGATGAAGCTAGCCGTTAATCTAGGGCAATTGCTGTCGATAAAACAATCTGGATCATCACAATCTACTAATCCATCGCCATCATTATCCATCCCATCCGAACAATCTGTCTCAAATGGCGGTAATGAATTAGAGCAAGCTATACCATCATTAGAATTAGTCGGTTCTCCAGTAGCCACGTGGAGTAAATCAAGAGGACCTCCTTCATCATCAAAGGATAACTTATAGATGCGTCCATCTTTGTTATTTGAAAAATATGAGTTCCCCTCAATATCAGAGTATGCCGCCCCGAAACCTCCGCTTGTATTCACTTGTCCAACTACAGAATTATCTAAGTCTATGGTTAGGGCGTGAGGGTCAATAACTATAATCTTTAGATTAGAGGCTATACCATAGAACTTATTGTTAACAGGATTGAATGTAATATCTGCTGACCCAGGAATACTGGCCCCACTTATGTTAGTAAGATCCTGTGATACATGTTGCAGAGGGAAGGCATTGACATCTACGTGATATAGTTTTGGATAGCTACCGCTCTTGTAAGTATATAAATTCCCATTGTGATCAAAGTCTCCAGCATAATCTATTCCACCAAAGTTATTGATTACGCCCAAGTCAACTTCTCGTCCAGAATTATCAATTCTCCATAAGCGCCTGTTGCCGCTTGATTTATTGATGCCATAGACATAACCATCTTGAAAATTAAAACCTCCACCATTATATCTCCCCGAAGCCACGCCGATATCATCGTAAGAACTTGTAGCCACGTTGAGTTCTTTTAAAGTTGCCGAGATAACTTGGTATAGCGTGTTAGTACATTCATAAGCATCATCACAGTTGGTATCTCCATAACAATCTGTATCTCCGCAATCAATTAAGCCATCCGTATCATCATCCAAACCATTATCGCATATCTCCTGGGCTGATATGCTCACAAAAGAAAACAAGCATAGCAATATGTGGGTATAGATGTTATTCAATTGCATCGTTAGGTTTTAGTTACAAGTATAGTCTGATCGTTAGCTGAGAATTCAAAGAACAGTTTAATGACTAAATGCTATCGGTGAATGGTCGGATTATAGGGTTGAATGAATAGCGAATTTGGGTGTTAATCAGGATTGAGCGAAGCCAAATACCTGTCTTGTCTTGTTAATTAGTATCTTTTTGTTCATAAACCTATGAGTAAACTAAGCTATACTTCAGGCACAAGTGATATACCCTTAATCGGAATGACCATCGGGGATAAATTCGATGAAACTGTAGGACGATATCCTAATCGAGAAGCACTAGTGGTACGCCATCAAAATATAAGATGGACCTATAGTGAACTGAGAGAACAAGTAGATACATGTGCTAAAGCACTCATTGCAAGTGATTGTAACAAGGGCGATAGAGTCGGGATTTGGTCACCTAATCGTGCCGAGTGGACAATCCTCCAACTGGCAACAGCTAAGGTGGGAGTGATCTTAGTCAATATCAATCCAGCCTATCGACTTCATGAATTAAAATATGCATTGACTCAATCTGGCTGTAAGATGTTGGTGTTAGCTGATCAATTCAAGACATCCGATTATTCACAAATGATTCTTGAGTTATCGCCCGAACTTAAGAACAGTTCATTTGGAAATCTCAAGTCTAAAGAACTCCCTCAACTCAGAGCTGCTGTGGTTCTCTCTGACTCCCCTCAGGAAGGGTTATGCGGTTGGAGTAAATTTTTATCTGGTGCTGCAGCAATTACTGCGGAACACTTGGCCGATCGACAAGCCAATTTAGCTTTTGATGAGCCAATAAACATCCAATATACCAGTGGCACAACAGGATACCCTAAAGGAGCTACACTAAGTCATCATAACATATTGAACAACGGCTATTTTGTCACAAGAACGATGAATTTTAGTGAAGAGGACAGTTTGATCATTCCAGTGCCGTTATATCATTGTTTTGGAATGGTGATGGGCAATCTGGGTTGTATCACGCACGGTTCTAAAATGATTTATCCTAGTGAAGGATTTGAGCCTTTAGAAGTATTGCAAGCCATTGAAGAAGAGAAAGCTACTGCAGTATATGGGGTACCTACGATGTTTATAGCACAGCTAGAGCATCCGGAGTTTGATAGGTTCGATTTATCATCCCTGCGGACCGGGATCATGGCAGGTTCTCCATGCCCAATCGAAGTGATGAAAAAGGTCAAATCCCTCATGAATATGTCCGAGGTCCAGATCGCTTATGGCATGACCGAAACCAGTCCAGTGAGTACTCAAACGAAAATCGGCACCTCACTAGAAAAACAGGTTAGCACAGTTGGTCAGGTACATCCTCATATCGAGGTCAAAATCATCGATCCCGATACTGGTTTTGTTCAAGCTGTAAATACCCCGGGTGAATTGTGTACTCGTGGTTACAGCATCATGTTAGGCTATTGGGATAATAAAGAGAAAACTGCCGAGGCAATCGACCAAGCTCGCTGGATGCATACTGGAGATCTGGCGGTTATGGACGAACAGGGCTATATCAATATCGTAGGTCGTATAAAAGATATGATCATCAGAGGTGGTGAAAATATCTATCCAAGAGAAATCGAAGAATTCTTGTATCAACATCCCAAAGTCAGCGATGTACAGGTCATAGGTATCCCCTCCAAGAAGTATGGAGAAGAAGTTATGGCTTGGATCAAACCGAAACCTGATGAGCATATTACACCAGAGGAAGTGAAAGCATTCTGCACAGGGCAAATAACACATTTCAAAATTCCTAAATTTTATAAGTTCGTGGACGAATTTCCCATGACAGTAACTGGTAAAATCAAGAAGATTGAAATGCGTAAAATAAGCACAGCAGAGCTCAATCAAGAATAAGAGATTTACGCAATCGCATCACAATAAGACGCACATTTTAATTCTACATATGAAATACTCACTAATTGTAACATGCCTATTCCTATTCTCTTGCATTGCAACCACCGATGTATCAGAGAATGAGTTAAGCGAACAAGAAAAGAAGGCAGCGAAAGACTTAATTCAAGGCGCATTTGACAATATATGGGGCGGCGTAGACTCCACAAAAATTTCAACTTATCATACAGATGATTTTATTATTCTCGAAAATGGTGAAGTATGGAACAATCAACGTATTAAGCTGTACATACGGGATCAATTAAGCACTCCAAATAGAGCTCAGCGAAAAAATATGATGGAGTATATTTCTATCGAAAAGTATGGTCTCTCGATGCAGATTGCATATCACAACCGAGCAGAATTCTATGTACAAGATAGTTTGGTCGGCGAAGGCAGCTGGTTAGAAAGCGCAACAGCTGTAAAAACAGATGATGGATGGAGATTAAAAATGATGCACTCCACCTGGAATAAGAAATAGTATTACACTAACAAGAATATAAGGTCATGTCTACACATATTAAATACCGCACATGTAATCTCTGTGAAGCCCTATGTGGTCTTGAAATAGAAACAGAAGACAATCTTGTGTTGTCCATAAGAGGAGATAAGCAGGATGTATTCAGCAAGGGCCATATATGCCCAAAAGCTGTAGCGTTAAAGGATCTACATGAAGACCCTAATCGATTAAAATATCCCGTGGAGCGACAAGGGGACGCATGGGTTCAAATCAGTTGGGAAGACGCTTTTGCCAAAGCTGCACAGGGATTATATAATCTTCAAGAAGAGCATGGCCCCAACGCCCTTGGCATTTATCAAGGCAATCCAAGTGCTCATAACATAGGTACTATCCTATTCTCCCCTCAGTTCGTCAGACTTATCAAGACTAAGAATAGATATTCTGCTACGTCAGTTGATCAATTAGCGCATCACATGGCTGGTGAATTCATGTTGGGTCATATGAATTTGGTTCCTGTCCCCGATATTAATAGGACTTCATACTGGTTGATATTGGGAGGAAATCCAATAGTGTCAAATGGCAGCTTGATGACAGCTCCAGATGTAAGTGGAAAATTAAAATCTATCCAAAAAAGAGGCGGTAAAGTTGTAGTGATTGATCCAAGAAAAACCGAAACAGCTAATAAGGCAGATCAGCACATATTCATCAAACCATCAACAGATATATGGTTGTTGCTCGCTATGATCAATCTGATCATCAGCAAGGATAAGATGAGATTAGATCGAGTAGAGCATTTCGTTGATATAGAATTGATAGCAGAGATTAAAAAGGCGGTTCAGGATATTACGCCAGAAGTAGCTTCCTCTATAACCAGAATTTCAGAAAAATCAATCATAACACTAGTAGATGAATTTACTTCGGCCAACAGTGCTGTGTGCTATGGTAGATTAGGTGTATCAGCAACAGAGCATGGCGCATTAAGCCATTGGGCTATTAATGTGATTAATGTACTCACAGGCAACTTTGACAATCCTGGGGGCGCAATGTTAACTTCGCCGGCAATCAACCTTGCTCAACGCGGGAATAAGAACAAACGACTTGGCCGATGGCATAGCAGGGTACGTAAACTTCCAGAGTATGGTGGAGAGTTGCCCTCTTCCACCATTGCAGAAGACATACTTACTCCAGGAGAAGGGCAAATAAGAGGCTTCATTACCTCATGTGGCAATCCTGTATTATCTGTTCCCAATGGGCGTAAAATAGAAGAAGCATTCGCCTCACTTGATTACATGGTGAGTGTAGATATCTACATTAATGAGACGACTAAGCACGCTAACATAATTCTTCCTCCAGCAACAGGCTTAGAGACACCGCACTACGGAGCACCATTTCATAATTTTGCCGTGCATAACACTGCCAAATTCAGTGGTGCGGCTATAGACAAAGAGGAAGGCACTAAATACGATTGGGAGATTTTCAATGGTTTGATTAAAGCATATAACGAACTTCTTGATGATCCACAAGATGTTCAAGTATTCACTCTAGAACAAGCACTTGAGTTTGCGTTGATGTCTTCATCTCAAGGAATCTCGCTGCAACAGCTTAAAGATCATCCACATGGTATAGATTTAGGGCCATTAGAGCCTAAACTACCTGAAGGTGTTCTTCTGAAGACAAAGAAGATGGATATCCTACCTGTAATATATCATGATGCGCTTAAAAAACTGATTAAAACAGCTCAAAACAAGGTTGTAGACAAGCGGCTGCTCCTCATCGGGCGTCGACACCTCAGAAGTAATAATAGCTGGTTGCACAATTCCTATCGAATGGTCAAAGGAAGGGAACGATGCACTGCATTAATCCACCCAAAGGATGCAGCAGAACAAGACATTAATAATGGAGACTTAGTAACCGTGACCTCAAGGATTGGATCAATAAAGATAAAAGCGGAACTAACTGAAGAAATGATGGCAGGGTCCATTAGCATTCCTCATGGATGGGGCCATCATAGAGATGGGATTCAATTGGATGTGGCTGCAGCTCATGCCGGAGTAAGTATCAATGATATCATTGATGATGAGTTGGTAGATGCGTTATGTGGAGTGTCAGTTATTAACGCCACACCAGTTACAATTGAGAAAGCTTAAGTAGTTATTCATACCTACAACTATGCAGGACTGGAATGAACTTAGGAGGGTGAATAAGTTTTACAAGAGAGATTGGAGAGAAATTTTGTAAAAAGGATTGAAGAATAGGGTAAAGCCTTACACTTTGGGTGATCCATTGACTGCCATTCATTTTAAGGACTTCCCTAACACCACGAGGGAATGAAAAGAAGTTCAAAATAAATCCTAAATTCGCAACTATTACCATTTTCAATGACAGAGAAGCATACTGAGGAGCTGTCTTCATTTACTATATCAACGGTCCTCTTCCTACTCTCTTTTGGCACAGTACTTTTTACAGTAATCTTATTTAGGTTGTTGTCATTTTTCATAATGCCATCCCTATTTTTCGATCTGCTATTCATAGGTTTCCCAATAGGTGCGTTGGTGGCATTTCACCTCTTTAAAATAAACATTTGTTCCTTCACCAAATCACTTTGGATCTTACAGCTAACGATGCTTTTTTCCGTAGGCACCATGTTCATATGCAAGCAATATGACTATCTAAGAGCACATTTATTCGATATTGAATTGACACAGCTGTTTATCCAGATCGTGATTTTCACAGCGTTCTTTTTACCTTTCTTTATTGCTTATGGTTTGAGTGAATACATAGGATATCAGATTGGACGGAAGGTAGTAAAGGGTAAAATGTACGTAGTATATGCATTGTATCTCTTCGGTGCAGCCTTGGGTTACCTATTTGCAGAATTCTTCTTTACTACTTTAGGAATAATCCCGATGATGATTATACCATTCCTATGTGTAGCCATAGCAACACATCTTCTAAAGCCAAAGTGGTCCCCTTTAATTGTACTGGAATGTGTGATTCTTTTAGGATTGGTGTTTGTACCGCGTATGGACAGTGCTTTTTTGAAATTGTATAAAGGGGATAGTTTTCAATCAACGCGCTACTATGAGGAGTTTGGATATGAGATTATCCATCAGGAGTGGGGTAAATATGGGCTGGTAGAAATCATGAAATCCACTGTAAATGTTGAGAATTATGCTGGATTTTATAATGACATATTTCAATGGGATTATTCACCAGAATACGGCTATGCGCAACATGGTATGGGGATGATACCAATCGATATAAGTCCCGAAGGAGCAAAGATTGCCATTATCGGTTCTGGTGGAGGCCGACAAGTGCAATATGCTAAAACGACCAAGGAAGACATTGATATTCTAGCAATAGAGTTGGAGCCAGGCGTTCTGAGTGCCGTACAAAAAGATCTCGCCGAGCAGTTTAATAAAGTCTATGATGGAAGCAATGTGAACTTAGTGAATGCCGAGGCGAGAGGATATATGGAGAATTTGGATGAGCGCTTTGATCTTATATATCTTCCAAGTGTCGGTGGTTATCCTCAAATGATGTTGGAGCCAGGTAATATGATTCGTACGATAGACGCCTTCGAAACCTTGGCATCAAAGCTGGCTCAAAATGGTATTCTTGCGGTTTGGTATCCAATTGGACTTGATCCAAAACAAATTTTGACGGAGCAATATATGCGAACGTTTGAGAGCGAGAACATTAATCTCAAAGTGACCGCATACCGTACAGACGATGAGATTCTGATATTAGGCTCTAAAAACACAGAATCAATGCCAACGATAGATGATGTGCAGAAGTTTTTCACTTATGGATACGCACATAAAACCCCACTTTTCCCCAATGTACTCAGGCGTCCTGAGCTAATCGAAAAGACATGGGGATCAGGCGAGTTTAAACCTATTACTGACAATCAACCATTCCTAGCAGGAAATGTCCAACATATCTTTTCATTAGAGCAAGTAGGACGTTTGTTTTTGATGGTAGCAGGACTGTTAGTGATTTTTTCGGTAGTGTTGATGGTTATCTTAAGAGGAAATAGAAATTCGAATATCCCTGGAAAGACCTATGGACAAACCCTGTGGATAAGTCTTTTAGTGGGTGCTAACTTTCTGGTTGTCGAGCATTATTTAATTCTCATGCTTTTCAAAAAGATCTATGTCTATCACAATGCACTTGTTTTAGGAGCCATTGGCTTTTTAATTGTCTCAGGTCTAGGAAGCACGTTTATCACCTCAAAACGAAGACCATCACTTCAATTGATCGGAGGACTTAGCATGCTAATAATGTTATTGTTACATAACGACCTACCTCTTTGGGCTGGTCTCCTATTGTTGACTCCTGCAGCTTTTGTCACAGGAAGTTTTTTTCCAGTTTTGTTTGAAGCCGCTTCCAAAAAACCGTTAGTGGTATTTGCAGCTGATGCAATTGGCGCTGCTATAGGCCTGTTAATCTCATTTTTCATACCGATTGTTTTTGGATTCGATTGGTTTTTCGTTGCAGGCACTGCAGTGTTTTTTATAACACTAATCGCAACTTATTTATTCTTCCGGGATTTAGAGCCCGTTGAACAAAGGAATGCTCTTCTATAATTCTGATCTTTCATTATTATGGCTGAACTGAACTTAATGGTTATCACTATTCTATTCATTGCACTATCAAAAACGCCCTCGACAATACTCCTTTGTCGAGAATAAAGAGTTATTCGAATCAGATTAGGATACAAATTTTGTCATTACAAAAAGCGAAATAGCATTCTACACACAAGAAACTTAGATGAGAATTGTGTGCGGATGAATGGCCTTTACAAAATACATACTCATTGGAATCGAGAGATGTTGTCGTGTTATCATATAAATTGCATTAGTCTTTATAAACAATCTCTCTGTCGATTATCGATAGTTCAACTTGCAGAATGAGATATCTTCAAAAGCATATAAGACAATCATGTATAAAATTTTCGCTGGTTTCTTTTTCTTACTTGTCACACTACCCTGCTTAGCCCAGACCAATGATTCAATAACTGATGCATTAACTCGAG
>CAZAXY010000019.1:0-39707 GCA_964489125.1 uncultured Saprospiraceae bacterium | reverse complement strand
TTTAATCCTCTTAATGGTTAACCCTTATGAAAGTAGTAGAACTGCTTAAAACACTATCAGAAAATGAGCTCATTCGCTTTGAAAAGTTCATTAATTCGCCATATCACAATGAGACTAAGGAGATTATTGCTCTTTATGAAGCTCTAATAAATTCAGATATGAATGGAGGCTTCAACAAATCAGAATATCTCACAAATTACAAATGGAGTGATGCAAAATTCAGAAAACAATGCAATGAAATCATTACTCTTCTTATTGATTTCATTACAATAGAATATCGAGTATCAAATAAGCTCATCGATGATTTAGCCAAATATGAAGCAATAATTTCTAAGAATTGGATTGACTATTTTAGGAATAAGAAAAATGTTATTAACAACCATAAAATCGATAAAAATTCTTGGACTGAAATAGAGTTGGCACGTCTTTATATAATTTTAAAAAAACAAATTGATTCTAATCTTCTCAATCCTTCAGACTCCTTAGCTGTTTACGCAGAAATTGCTCAAACGAGGAAGGAATTCATGCGACAGAGTGAATTAAGCACCTTTATAGACTTAGAAAACTTCCGTCATAATAACTATTTCCTAACTCGAGAGATATTAAGATCGATAACGCCTTTAAATAATATTCAATTCCGCTTATTTAGAGATGTAAAAAAGCTGCTTGAAGGGAAGCAAGACAATGAACACATACTCAAAATAAAAGACCATCTTTTAGCTTCCAATTTGGATAAAGATTATTCTGATAAAATCCTTACCCAATGTATAGGCTACCTCTCTACTTTGATTAATCAAGGTCATTTAGAAGTGACAAGCAAAATCTTTGACCTATATAAATTTGGGATAGAGAATGATCTCTTAAAAATTTATGTCGGTATGTATCGAAACATAGCATACTTAGCATGTAGGGAAGGAGAATTTGATTGGGCTCTAAAATTTGTAGAAAACTATAAATCTAAATTGCTTGATGAAACTGATCAACAAACAGCTTATTCATTCACCAAGGCAAGAACCTTATGGTATGCCAAAGACTGGGAAGGGGTCATTCGAACCCTACGAAATGTAGAATATAAGGATATGACCTATAATTTACTTGCTAGGTCGTATATCCTAACTTGTTACTATGAGCTAGACGATTACGAACCTCTCGATTCCTTAATCAAGTCATTCAAGGTATATCTCCGCCGTAAGAGAAACGTCAGTAAGGCTCGTAAAGACTCATTTTACAACTTCATAACTGCACTTGATCATCTCATGAAAGCTTCAGAGCGATCAGATTATAAACGAATCATAAAAGCCCATGAGGTCATTGCTGACAACCCCTCCACTCGAAATAAGGACTGGCTCAACGAAAAAATCGAAGAACTCGAAGCCATCATCCCACAACCTAAGTCCAAATCTAAGGCAAAAGCCTAAGCCCATTATGGGAATACGCCCAAACTGATATAGTCATTAGCAACCTTATCGATGGCATTGATGAATGCTGCAGATCTTAAATCTTTAACCTGAGCACGCTCACGATAGACCGCTCTGATATTGTTATACGCATTGACCATGGTCTCCTCGAGTCCTGAACGGACCAAGTCGATTTCATCAGCACCTCTCGTAATCAGCCTTTTCTCATCAGCATTGATAGACTTGCCAGTTAAATCCTCGACGGTTCCGATGATATTAGAGTAGGTGTTCTGATTGAATCGCTTCTCCATGCGTCCAAATCTCATATGTGATAGGTTCTTGAGCCATTCGAAGTAAGACACCGTCACCCCTCCTGCATTGAGATACATATCAGGAAGTATAACAACACCTTTTTTCAAGAGGATCTCCTCGCCTTCAGCGGTAATCGGTCCATTGGCTGCTTCAGCAATAATCTTTGCTTTTATCTTACCGGCGTTTTTACCGTGAATCTGATTCTCGAGAGCTGCAGGAATCATGATATCACAATCGATACTCACCCAATCATCCTTATCCTCGAGCAGCTTGGCTCCTGGAAAGCCTGTAATCGTGCGATGTTCTTTTTTATGTTCGATCAACGCCGCAATATCTATACCGTCAGGATTAACCAGGGTACCATCATACTCTGCTATTCCTACTATCTTAGCGCCACCCTCTTGCTGGGAGATAAGTGCTGAATATGATCCCACATTACCGAATCCTTGTACTACGATACGTTTGCCTTCGATACCTGGAGTTAATCCAAGTTCTTTCATATCTTCCTCATAGCTAAGGCACTCTCTAATACCATAGTATACACCACGCCCAGTCGCTTCTGTACGTCCCCTAATACCATTCTGATTAACAGGTTTACCAGTGACACATCCAACTGCATCTATCTCTCCTCTTGAGAAAGTCTGATAAGTATCCAGTATCCAAGCCATCTCGCGACTGCCTGTTCCATAATCTGGTGCAGGTACATCGACACTTGGTCCGATGAATCCCTTTTTGATCAATTCTACCGTATATCGTCGAGTAATTCGTTGCAATTCGTCTTCATCATAGTTACGAGGATTAATCTTGATACCACCCTTAGCACCTCCAAATGGCACATCAACTATCGCACACTTAAAGGTCATCAGTGATGCTAGCGCCATCACTTCATCCTGGTCAACCATATCGCTGTATCGTATGCCACCCTTGGTAGGCTGTCTATGCTGACTATGTTGAACTCGATATGCCTCTATGACTTCAAATTCCCCTTTTATTTTCACAGGAAAACGCATTTGATAGACGGCATTACACTCTTTGATTTGCCATAACAATCCTTTGGGCCATTCTGTAAGTGCTGCTGCCTTATCAAAATTGATTTGGACAGTCTTAAAAAAACTATTGCTCATGATTTGTTTGTTCTTCTAATGATTTAATCCTTCTCTCTAGGTAGAACAGCATTGCCGCTATCCCAATTATTGTGATACAAACTACTGCGACTACTGTATAAATCTTTCCAGCATTGTCGTAATGATCACTTTGTCCAAAGACAGAAGTCTGACTAATGATTAAGACAAGAAAAACAGATATAAGTTTATTCATCAGCTTAGAATTGATGGAGTTGACGTTCAATTTTTTTCAGTTCTACTTTTCGCACCCTATACAATAAGGACGCAATCCAAGTTCCTAGTAGTGTCAATCCAATAATTGATGGATAAAACACCATGCGCAGTGTACTATCCAAATCTTCACCGCCAAAGGCAGGGTTCCCACCATTTCCCGGATGCAGGCTACTAGTCAGTCGAGGCACGATAAAGATTAATGGAATCATCGCACAGAAAGCAAATATATTATATGCTGCGCTCACCTGTGCCCGTCGATCATCAGCAGTAAATGATGATCGCAATATGGCATAAGCGATATAGATCATCAGAGATAACACAGACATATTAAGCTTAGGATCATTAGTCCAATATGCTCCCCAAGCACTCTTGGCCCAAACTGAGCCCGTAGCCAGTCCAATCAGCCCAAGTCCTATGGCCACTTGAGTATATGCCGCCGCAACCGCATCATGTTGCAGTGATCTCGATCGCAGGCACCTTATACTGTAGATCAGACTAACTATCAATAATATAAACATGGCCATCCATATAGCCACATGGAAGAAAGTATTGCGGATTGTCTCATAAAGTATGCCTCTATAAGGAAATGAAAATGACCATGGCACTTCTACTAAACTTATCTGATCATTCCAATCAGATGGATTAGGGTTGCCAGCTAACTTATCTACCTGCTCAATTGTTACAGCCGCCGGAGAAACCATGTAGCCGTCAAGTTGGTCATAGACGATGAGAGTCGCTCGTTTCAGTGCTTCGCCATCAGGAAGTCGATCAGGAAGGTCAAAATTCACCGAAAGTTGCTTTCTATCTATTACTCGAACAGTCTTTGCTCTGAGGGTATGTGTAGAATCAAGTTTTAAGTACGCATCAACAGATGAAACATTGGGATGATTGAATTGGGTGTTATAGCCTTTGACCGTGAGATCCACTGATTGACCACTGATTACGGTATATGGCTGAACCGATAATACTCCTGGCTTTAGAGGAACTAAAAAACCCGCCGAAAAAGCATACAGCAGAAGTAGAACTCCCAAAATTTTCCACCAATGCCTAACCACTGATTTGTCCATTTATGATGGCCTTATTTCCTTACAAAAGTAGGTATAGTTGCGAGTAAAATGATCTAATTCAAATATTTGTTCCACGTTCTCTGAAGTCCTTATTCTTTCCAAATAACAGGCACTAATAACATGCTGGCGGCAATTGATACAGCAGACAATCCAGCCAAGGTTAAAAACTTAGCATATTCAATGCTCTCTCCTAGTATGATTTCATCTGACAAGCCTTTGAGTAACATGATGATGGGAAGTAAAAGTGGTATCGCCATTATACTCACCAATGTATTCTGCCCACTTGCATATGTGCTGATGGTAGCAACGAAAGTCAACGAAGCACTAATAGCAATGGCGCCCATTAATATGGCCAGTCCAAAATTCAAAACAAATGGTACCTGTTCAGTAAAATAGATGTGGAAGCAGCAATAGAATAATGCATAAATGACGACCAAGTAACAAAAATTGAACACCAACTTGGACAAAAACAACTTCACAGGATCAGTCAATGTGTACAAATAGAGTCGATGCTCATCTGCATGATGGGATTCCGATCTCAAGCACACATTGATAGACATGAGTGTCAGAAACAGCCAAAATAAATATCCGAACTCTGTGGTCTCCAGTGACGGATGTACTCTGTAGAGAATATAACAAACGATCCATGCAAACATCAGCAACGCAACGATATGAGATCTATTTCTGAACTCTATAGAGAAGAAATACCGTATTAATGCAAAGAATTCAATCATTTATATATTACGTTTTTTCATAAAGTGTTTATATTTGTATTACAACCATTTATGATGATACGTACGCTACTACTCTCAATAGTGATCTTACTATTTACTTCCTTCGTCGGCCATGCTGACAGTATAGTATATGACGCACTTCCAGTCAAAGCAAAAGCAGGCGACGGTATCACAGTATTATTGCAAAGGTATAAGCTCATCCAGAATAGTGACAATCTTAAGAGGTTTTATGATCTCAACAAGCTCAACAAAAGCAGTTTACTGATTAGAGACAAAACCTATAAACTCCCTATAACAGTATATAAATACAATGAGAAAAGCATACGGAGCACCATCGGATTGGTTAACTGGGAGAAGGCTGTACGCATCAAGGAATACAATGAATGGCTCCTAAGGAAGGGCTTGCGACAAACACACTTCACAGATAGTAAACTATTATGGGTGCCTCATCATGAGCTTGACGATATGCCCGTCGTAGAATCAGAGCCTGACGAGCATGAAGTAGTTAAACCGAAGCCAAAAAGCACGAAGCAGATCAACAAACTATTCGGTGAAAAGTACCAAGAAGTAGAAAAGATAGACAATAGTTTAAACGGACGAGTCTATTATCTTGTGAGTGGTCATGGAGGAATAGACCCTGGAGCAGTCTGTTCGGAATGTGACACCAAACTCTGTGAAGACGAATATGCTTATGATGTGACGCTGAGACTGGCAAGACAGCTCATGCAGCATGGCGCTATAGTTGAGGTAGTAGTACAAGATCCGAATGACGGCATTCGTGATGGCGAGTATCTCGTCTGCGACAATAGTGAAGTCTTAGCCAATGGTGAAAACTTGAAAACAAGAAAACAACTAGTGAGATTGAACAGAAGAGCCGCATATGTAAATAGCACCTATAGAAAACATAAAAAGGCAGGTGTCAAAGAACAGCTCCTAATATCAATACATGTAGATTCTCGCACTGATAATAAGAGGCAAGACGTGTTCTTTAATTACCACCCTATTAGTAGTTCATCAAAGAAGTTGGCAACAGATCTTATGACAACATTTGAAGAGAAATATAGTCAGTATCAGAAAGGGCGAAACTACAGAGGCTATATCAACGAGCGAAATCTCCATGTACTGCGGGTAACGCAACCTAAAGCAGTATTGATTGAACTCGCCAATATCAAGAATAAGGCTGATCACAAGCGCATACTTCTATCATCTAATCGAGAAGCACTCGCCAAATGGATTTTTGAGGGAATTACTAAGAGAGTTATCAATCATCACTCAGATCAGGTAGTTGCATCCTCTTAGATCCGTATTAGAGAGCCTTCCCAATACTTGAAAAAGATTAGGATCTTCCTCAGACACCTTCCCAATATCATCGGTGGCAATAAACGATAGTGTAGCCACATTAGCTAAATCAATGATATTAATGCGTCCTGTGCGACCTGGCTGCAATGGTCGACCTGGATCAGTTGGATCTGTGATAACCACTTGAAATAGATCGTTCATCTCAATCCATGTGGAGTCAACACTATAGGATTGTGCTAAGCATTCGGTCATTCCATATTCAGAACATATTTGAGCTCCTGAAAACGACATGCGAAGCGTATCATGAATCTCCTCTTTGGTCATTTCACGCTTATATTTCTTCATGCCGCCCGTTTCAATGATAATAAAGCTATCATCGAGTTGATGTTGGTAAGAGCTCACATAATCAAGCATAGCGAAGCTCACACCGATTATCACTGTTGGAATACTATTGGCCTTATTGGAATCAATCTGCAGATTCAGATTGTCTAAATCTGTCAGAAACATCTTTCCTTCATAACCTGAGCACTCTGTAAAGTGCCTTACCATGCTTAAAAGCGATGAATGAGGATTATCAGAATAGTGTGGCAACAGCCCCAGGATTTGATAGTTCTTTAATGCTCCAAAATACCCCTCAAAAATCCGTTTTGACATAGTATGGTAATGCGCAAGGTCTCTCACATAATGCCTACTCCTATTCCCTCCGGTCCCACTACTCATAAAATATTGACCTCCTGTAGACCAACCACCCGTCTTAAGTTCATGATGCTTGAATGCTGCGATTGGGCAAAAAGGATAATCTGAAAATTGTTGGGGTGTCTGATTGTAGTTTATCATCCTAGTAAATCGACGATAGATTGGGTTATGCTCTTTTTGATAATTAAAAATACGCCTTGCCACATAATCAGAATCGAACTGTTCTGCGTTTAAACTATTAATGATATCTTGATAACTATCAATCACTTTATGATATGCTAAGACTGTTCGTGGTATTAATTGTAAGTGTTCTGTTCTATTTCAGTTGTTCTGAGGACAATAATATCAATAGTGCACCAGAGATCACCTACATGGGCATGAATAAAGACGTACTCGTACAAGGTAACCTCGGAGTAGAAGACACCTTAGTGGTACAATTTGGATTCACTGATCTTGATGGTGACTTGAGTGGCGTATCCAATAACGTACAAGTCATCGACAACAGAAATGGAGAAGTGCATGTTGTGAACCGTATACCCGATCTTCCTCAGACTGACATAGGTAATGTAGGAACTGTCATCCTCAACATCCCTACGCTATGCTGTTTCTTTGATGACGGCAGTCCGGCTTGCTCCAATCCGGAGGGAGCAACTAATACGATGACATTTGGAATTAGGGTGTTTGATCAAGCTGGCAATATGAGTAATACCATTAATACTGACGACCTCCTTATACAGTGTCTGTAATCCAATCTATACCCTTCCTTAGTTTTGCTTGCGTGTTATATTCGAACTCTTCCTTCGCCTGATAGTCATACATGTAAGAGACTTGTGGTGGCAGGCTCATCAATATGGATTCTATACGCCCATTAGTTTTTAGCCCGAATTTGGTTCCACGATCATATACTAGGTTAAACTCTACATATCGACCACGACGGATGAGTTGCCATTGCTTATGCTCTGGTGCATAGGGCATCTCATATCTCCTATTGAAAATGGAACTATATATAGGTACAAATGAATTTCCAACAGACTGCACGAATCTCCAGCAATCTAACTTACTATGTCCGAGATCCGAATTCACACGGTCAAAGAAAATCCCTCCGATACCACGTGTTTCATTTCTATGCGGGATGAAGAAATAGTTATCTGCCCACTCCTTATATTCACGATACGCTTCGTGATAAAAGCCATCACAGGCGGTCTTCAACCCCTGATGAAATTCTCTCGCATCTTCATCAAAGATGATATGTGGTGTAAGGTCTATACCTCCACCAAACCACCAATGCCCTCGGTCTGTCTCAAAGTAGCGCACATTCAAATGGATGATTGGCACCATCGGATTATTAGGATGCAAGACAATCGACACTCCTGTTGCCATAAATTCGTTGGGTGGCAAGCCCAGTCCTTTGGCAATAACTTCAGGCATACTACCATGTACAGCAGAAAAATTCACCCCTCCTTTTTCGATATGTTGACCTTGGATAATTCTGGTTCGACCACCACCACCTTCAGCTCTTTGCCAACGATCCTCTCTAAACTCCCCCAGTCCATCCAATCCTTCAAGGCTAGCACAGATATTGTCCTGTAGGTCCTTAAACCAATCAATGATCGACTGCTGAGTTACTATATCCACGTTATTCGTTGACAGTGCTCAGCATATGCTCTATGGTCTTCTTTGCATTGCCTGCAAAGACCTGATCTTGATAGACTATCACTGGACGCTTCAAGAAGGTATACTCCTGTGTGATGTATAATTTATATGTATCATCATCTGCCGCCTCCAGCTGATCTTTGATCTCTTTGTATTTCCTAGCCCGCTTATTAAAGAGTCCGCTGTAGTTCAATTCTGACAATTTATGTATCGCTTCTACTTCGGATGTTGATATGGGTTTACTCTTGATTTCTCTCAGTTCAAATCGGTCTATATCGCTTATCTGCCCCATAATCCTCTTACAGGTATCACAAGTTCCTAGATAGAATATCGTATCCTTCATTAGGACGCTACTATGAATTGGACTTCTTATGATCTGCTAAGAACTTAGCCAAGCCGATATCTGTCAAGGGGTGATTGAGTAATCCCAAAATCGCTTTTAGTGGACATGTCACGATATCTGCTCCAGATTGCGCCGCCTGCACGATATGTCTGCTGTTTCGTATGGATGCGGCAAGTATCTCTGTATCATATCCCTGGATTGCATAGATTTCAGCTATTTGATGGATGAGTTCTATACCATCCCAAGTAGTATCATCTATTCGTCCTATAAAAGGAGAGATGTATGTAGCACCTGCTTTAGCAGCCAATATCGCTTGACCTGCGCTGAATACCAAAGTGCAATTTGTCTTTATACCATTATCCGAAAACCACTTAATCGCTTTAATCCCATCTTTGATCATCGGTACTTTAACGACTATGTTAGGTGCCAACTTAGCGAGTTCTTTTCCTTCGCTAACGATACCATCAAAATCTGTTGAGATCACCTCTGCACTCACATCGCCATCGACGATGTCACATATCTTGACGTAATGGTCCTTAATATTCTTTTTGCCGCTGATGCCTTCCTTAGCCATTAATGAAGGATTAGTAGTCACACCATCAAGTATACCAAGGTCATGAGCCTCTTTAATTTGATCTAAAGAAGCTGTATCTATAAAAAACCGCATTGATCTTATGATTATATAATGAGAGAAATAAAAAAAGTGAGGAATCATACCAAACCGCTACAACCTCCTACCCTTGCTGTGTTTCCACCCTGGGGGATTTAAAGGGAGCTGGCCGTACAACCCTCACAGCTGCAAAAATAGTCTTTTAGACTATAGTCTCAAATGCTGTCTAATTTTCTTTTGAAATTACTCCATGGGTAAGCGCTTAGCTCAGGTATAGAACTAACAGTAATCAGCTTCTCCTGCGTCGGGTGTTTAAATGACATCTTGTAACAATGTAGGGCAACTTCCTTATTTGGTAGAGGAGTTCTCGCTCCATACTTTAAATCACCAAGAAGCGTATGTCCCTTATGACTCAATTGAACTCTGATCTGATGAGAACGACCAGTCTTTGGCTGGACTCCGAGAAGGGTGACATCTTCCAACCGTTCTAATATATGATAGGTCAGGATAGCATGTTTTGCCTTAGCTACAGTTGACTTAACGACCTTAGTGACATTCTTTGAGCTATCTTTTAGCAGCCAATCTTCGAGCTGGTCAGCATCCTTCTGCGGTATTCCTTCAACTATTGCCAAGTACTCTTTATATATTTCACCAGAGGCAAATAGTTTTTGAATTCTCTGCAACCCCTTAGAGGTGCGACCTAATATAATACAGCCACTTACTGGCCTATCGAGTCTGTGTGCCGGATGCAGAAAAACGTTACCTGGTTTATTATACTTTTCTTTTATATAAGCTTTATAGGGCTCACAGATAGATAAATCATTTGTTTTATCACCTTGCGATAACCATCCAGCAGGCTTGTTGACAACCAAGAGGTGATTATCCTCGTAAATAACATCAATTTTCACTCAAGCAATATTACTGATTATTAAAGGTATACACATTTTTAATTAAAAATATGACGTAATTAACAGTTTTACTGCGCTTTATATATTGCTATTTAATGTAATATGTATATATTTGTATTGTGTAAGTTTTGGTTATTAAATTGTAAAATTCGTTTTGCTCGAGAGAATGCTCTCGAGCTTTTTTTTGCCCTAAGCCGTACACATTGAAATGTTAAAGAAAAAAATAATTTGACAAGTAATTTACACTTGGCACATTAGTTGCATACGATACATTGAGTTTTGGTTATTAAATGATGAGTAGTGCCATTGCCTTGAGAAGCATGGCACTTTTTTTATGCCCATACCTCACCTATCGCTCACCCATCTCAACATTCTTCCCAAGTTATCTCGACTTATTAATGTGTTTCATCGCTTCACGACGAGCTAAATTGCTCATGATGGGATGATCATCGACAAACTCCTCTACCTCATATGGATTACTCTTGCTATACTGACGTAGCGCCCATCCTATGGCCTTTTGGATAAAAAATTCCTTTTTATGCTCTAAAGCATAGATATAATCCTTGAGCCTATCAAAATCTGTATCATCCCTATAAAAAAGCTGATAAATCAAACAAGTTCGATTGAGCCAAATATCCTCATCGCCGAGCCATTTCACCAGATAAGTTTCTGAACTGACTGAAGACTGACGGCAAATCGATCCAACTAAATGAGATGCTAACCAATCTACTGTATCCCACCAAGAGTTAATGGTGATCAATCCTTCTACACGAGAAAGATAGGTTTCATCAATTTTAGATTCTACCGTGCTGAGGATATCTATAGCAGTATAATGGCATTCTCGATAGTCTTCTTGCCACAGTTTTTCAGCAAGCTCTACCCTCTGGTCAACAGATAGTTTTCTTGAACTCTTGACTATAGCTTTTGTCATTGACCTGCGATCACCAGCTGAAAGTCCGATATACTCAAACTTTCCTTTCATATATGCCTTCATTCTCTTAGCATAGTGTTGATCACCGCTACCTATTAGTGTATCCCTTATCTCATTGCTGAGCTGCTCGATTTGCATAATAGCCATTATCTTAGTTAATCTAACATTAATATTTCAGATGACAACTGGGTTTGAGTTTTTGGAGAAGGATTATTTGATCACCGAGAACTTCCTATACCTCTTTATGGTATTTAGTGTTATCACCTTCATTCGATATGTGATCTTAGCGCAACTGTACTTACAGGGGATCTATAAATATTTCTCAACTCACCATGTGAATAGAATTTTATCGACATGGGTTACAGCGGATCAACGCAACAAAGAAATTCTGATGTCGGGCATCAGTAGTTTCATTTTTGGGATAATAGGTGTCTTAATGATCATGATGTGGCAGTATGATCTGACGGCTATTTATATAGATTGGTCGGCATATCCTCTGTGGTACGTCCCATTCAGTGCCCTGTTTGCTTTTTTCATTCATGAGACTTATTACTATTGGCTACACAGATGGCTCCATACACCCAAAATTTATAGACTCATACACAAGGTTCATCACGATAGCATCGATACCTCTGTGTGGACTTCATTTAGCTTTCACCCTATCGAATCCTTGTTACAAGCCTTGATTATTCCAGCAATTATGACCGTTGTTCCTATGCATATTTATGTGCTGATTGTATTGTTGATAGTTATGACTATATCTGCAATTATTAACCATGCAGGCGTGGAGATATATCCTAGGAGTGCACATAAACATATCATCTGGAAACATTTCATAGGTGCGACCCATCACGATCTGCATCACAGGAGGTTTATGTTTAACTATGGTCTATACTTTACTTTCTGGGATCGTTGGATGCGCACTGAGGTTGAAGACTATGATGAGATCTATAAGAAAATAACTAAATCGTGAATGGAGACAGGAAGTCCCATTCACGATTACCATGTCCATGGTTATGGACTTACGATTTGTTCATTGCTTTTTTTATCATTCCGATGATTGCCATGACAGCGCCACCTCCTACTCCACCTCCTGCAATACTTCCCAAGATGCTTGCTGCATCCAGTCCGCCTGAACCAACAGCCAATCCAGCCATGCTCAATAATTTTCCTCCTAATCCTCCACCAGCTATACCTGCAATAGAATTGCCAATAGTACCTAGTGATAAATTGCTAAAAAGCTTTCCAGCAGCGTTCCCTCCTAGTGCGCCGCTTATTAAATTAATAATTAGTGTCTCCATAAATCAATATTAAATAGGTTTATTTATTTCATGAAACTAACATTATTTTATGATATTATGATTATGCGATATATATTATTGCAACGGCTGCGCTCAACTAATTGAACAATATCGTACAAAGCATATAATGCGAACAGACATATATTTACACTCTTAATATAAACTGTTAAACATGCGAATGAAGCTTGAGCGCAAGCGAGAGATAGCATTTGTCAATAGACATATAGGACTCTCTGAAGAGGAACAAATGTCGATGTTAGATTACATTGACTGCCCAGATCTCAAAACACTCCTCAATCAAACCGTACCTGACGCCATTCGCAATCCCAAAGAGTTAGACCTACCACAGGCGCTTACTGAAGTGGATTTCATTGATCAATTTAAGTCGATGATGTCTACTAACAAGCTTGCAATTAACTTTATCGGGATGGGCTATTACGACTGTATTACGCCTAAGGTAATACTGCGCAACATCATGGAAAACCCGGGATGGTATACAGCCTATACGCCCTATCAAGCCGAAATCGCACAAGGACGTCTTGAAGCCCTGATTAATTACCAAACCATGGTAATCGACTTGACTGGAATGGAAGTAGCAAATGCCTCCCTCCTGGACGAAGGCACTGCTGCTGCCGAGGCTATCGCCATGCTTTACAATAAGAGGCCAAAATCAAAAAAACAATCCAATACACTTTTAATAGATAACGAGATATTCCCTCAAACACTGTCCGTCATCAAAACACGAGCTGAAGCCATTGGCATCACAATCAAGTCATGTGATATTCTTAAAGCTGATGTTACCGATGAGGATGTCTTTGCCCTGATGGTACAATATCCAAACAATAGCGGTGCAGTAATCGACCATACTCATATGTTGTCTGCTGCTCAAGAGCATGAGGTTACCTCCATATTTGTAGCGGACTTGATGAGTCTCGCCTTGCTAAAGTCTCCCGGATCACTAGGCGCTGATGTTGTGGTAGGCACCACACAAAGATTCGGTATTCCTTTAGGATTTGGTGGGCCGCATGCCGCCTATTTCGCCACTAAGGAGAAGTATAAAAGAGTACTTCCAGGAAGAATCATAGGACTCTCCAAAGACACCCAAGGAAACCCAGCGTACCGCATGGCGTTGCAGACTCGTGAGCAGCATATCAAACGAGAAAAAGCTACATCCAACATCTGTACCGCTCAAGTTCTACTTGCGGTTATGGCCGGCATGTACGGTGTCTACCATGGCCCTGACGGACTTAAGCGCATAGCGGGCAGAATAACAAGCCTCACCCATTTGTTAGAAGGGCAATTGACGAAGATCGGATACGAACAAACTAATCACGCATTCTTCGACACAATAAAAATTGCTTGTACTAATATCGATGGTCTAAAAATAACGGCGGAACAAGAGAACGTTAATCTAAGGTACTATGCGGATAAGAAGCATGTTGGCATATCTATAGATGAGACTACCACCCTTCAGGATATTGAACTACTGTTGAATATATTCTCTAAGCATAAAGATGGCGCAGTAATCGACCGAAACTTCTTGTATGAAGATGTCAATGTCGAAATTAAATGGGGAGAAAACTTGCAGAGAACAGATGAGTTCATGACTCACGAAGTGTTCCACTGCTATCGTAGCGAACATGAGATGTTGAGATATCTCAAAAAGCTTGAGAATAAAGATCTCTCTCTTGCACATTCTATGATCTCTCTGGGATCATGCACGATGAAACTAAATGCGACTACCGAGATGATACCTGTCACTTGGCCAGAGGTTAATAGCATTCATCCATTTGCTCCAGCTGAACAGACGACAGGATATCAACAACTATTCGAACAGCTTCGCTCCTGGCTGGCTGAGATCACAGGGTTTCATGGTGTATCATTACAGCCCAACAGTGGCGCACAAGGAGAATTTGCTGGACTAATGGTTATAAAAGCCTACCATGATAGCCGCGGTGAAGACCATAGAAACGTGATGCTCATTCCGTCTTCTGCTCATGGCACTAATCCCGCCAGTGCTGTCATGGCCGGACAACAGGTAGTAATCGTCAAGTGTGACGACCAGGGTAATATAGACCTAGCCGATCTCAAACTCAAGGCCGTCGAGAATGGAGATAAACTCTCCGGCCTAATGGTTACATATCCTTCTACTCATGGAGTGTTTGAAGTTCAGATCAAGGAGATATGCCAGATAGTCCATGATCATGGCGGACAAGTCTATATGGACGGGGCTAATATGAATGCGCAAGTTGGACTAACAAGTCCTGGACTTATTGGTGCAGATGTATGTCACCTCAACCTACATAAGACTTTTTGCATTCCTCATGGCGGCGGTGGTCCAGGGATGGGGCCAATATGTGTTGCTGAGCACCTGAGTCCATTTCTACCTACTCACGACGTCGTCAGCTGTGGTGGAATTCAATCGACCGATAGTATTTCCGCAGCACCATATGGCAGCGCCAGTATACTTGCTATATCCTATGCTTATATCGCAATGATGGGTGGTCGAGGTCTTACTCATGCCACTGAAATTGCCATTCTCAATGCTAATTATATTAAGCAGCGCCTAGAAGGAGACTATGATATACTTTATGTAGGACATGAAGGACGATGTGCTCATGAAATGATCATTGACTGTAGAGATTTCAAACCACTGGGTATAGAAGTTACTGACATTGCCAAGCGGCTGATGGACTATGGTTACCATGCACCTACTGTTTCTTTTCCCGTTGCTGGCACTATGATGATTGAGCCTACAGAAAGCGAATCCAAAGAAGAGGTAGATCGGTTTTGTGATGCGATGATAGCTATAAGAAACGAGATCAGAGAGATAGAACAGCATCAGTATCCCGATGATAACAACGTATTGAAGAATGCCCCTCACACTGCGGCAGTTGTGATGAGCGATGATTGGAATTATCCCTACAGCAGGGCTAAAGCCGCCTATCCATTAGATTATACCCAAGTTAATAAGTTTTGGCCAAGTGTTAGCAGAGTGGACAATGCCTACGGGGATCGAAACCTCATCTGTTCATGCCTGCCTATTGAAGCATATGAAACTACAGAGGTCGATGGGTAATATTGAATCTAAAAAGACAGCCTTATACGATATACATGTAAGTCATGACGCAAAGATGGTCGACTTCGCAGGGTACCTCATGCCTGTACGATATTCGGGGCTTCAGGAAGAACACTTAACTGTTAGAGAGAGTGTTGGGGTGTTTGATGTATCTCATATGGGTGAGTTTATTATATCAGGACCGGAGGCTATCAATCTAATACAAAGGATCAGCAGTAATGACGGCTCAATACTTACACCAGGTGATGCACAATATAGTTGCATGCCTAACGCCTCTGGCGGAATTGTAGATGATCTAATCATCTATTGCATCAGTCAGGAGTACTACATGCTTGTAGTAAATGCCTCTAACATTGAGAAAGATTGGAATTGGATACAATCACATAATATATGGAAATGCCCCATGACTAATATATCCGATGAGATGAGTCTCTTGGCTGTACAGGGTCCAAAAGCAACTGAACTCCTGAGCAAAATGACAGATGTAGATATTGCATCTATCCCCTATTATGGTTTTACTCAAGGGTCAATATTTGGCATTGAAGATGTAATTATTTCAGCAACAGGTTATACAGGTTCTGGAGGATATGAGCTATACATTAAGAATGACCAGGTTGAACATGCTTGGAAGTCAATATTCAATGCGAATACATCCATCAAGGTCCTCCCTGCAGGTTTAGGCGCTAGAGATACACTTCGTCTTGAGATGGGTTATTGTTTATACGGAAACGATATCGATGATAACACATCACCGATCGAAGCGGGACTATCATGGATCACTAAATTCAACCACGAATTCGTGAATCATGAGGAGCTCTTAGCACAAAAAGAAGCCCGGCCGAATAGAAGATTAATTGGATTCAAGATGGCTGACAAAGGAATTCCACGGGCTGGCTACGATATCCTTAGTGATGATGATCAGATAATCGGCAAGGTTACCTCTGGCACCTTATCTCCAACTTTACAAAATGGAATAGGACTGGGCTATGTAACGGTACCTTATCATAAGAAAGGTGCTAGTATCAAAATCGCCATAAGAAAGAAAAAGGTGGCCGCTGTAATTAGCAGACCACCTTTTGTTTCTATTTCTAAGTCCTAACTATCCGTATTGATTATTGCTTAACGATTCGCTGTAGGACGTTATCTTGTTCATTAGCAAGCTCAACGATATAATAACCCGCTGACTGGTCTCCAATATTAAATTGATATCTATCTAACCCTGATACGTCATCTCTCATTACGAGTCGTCCTTTTAGGTCATACACAGTTATAGAGTTAAGATTCATTCTAGTGTCGATCTCAACTTTAACAACTCCAGTCGTCAGCGTTGGATAAATCTTATTCTCGGTATTCTCTACATCAATAGTTGCTGTAGTATTGTCAAGAACTATGCTCAAGTTATCTATGGCCCAACCCCATCCATTGACTGCCGGGTCAGCAAATAATCTGAAGCGAATCAATATCACATCGTCCTTATCATGAAACTGAGACAAATCAATTGTTGTTCGACCAAACATGAATGGTCTTGGTTGACTATTATTCTGAAAGGCACTAAGCCAAAGTTCATTACTACGGGCATCATAACCATCCAGTAGCGGAGTCCAAGTCTCTCCATCTAAGGAAGACTCAACAATTACAAAATCAAAAAAGTCATTATCACCAAATACAGAACCAGCTGCGCTTGGCTCAACGATTGCTATATTATCAAAACTAAGGAATTGCTGCCCTCGGATCCTAATAGGCTGAAGCAATGTATAGGTTAATTCAGTATTATTCGGATGCGGATGAGTGCTATGAATTGCTGGATCTCTAAAGCTCTCTTCTGTATAGATAGAAAAACCTTCACCTGTAAACTCTGAATTACGTGATGCATCAGCAAAGTCATTAGAATACTCTTCTACTGCTTCTAATGGGATGATCAGCATTAAATCGAATGATCGTGAGGGATAAGATATTCCTTCTAAATACCCGATTACAGTTATTTCTGCCTCCCCTTCAATCCCAGGGTTATCAAGAACGAGATTGATGGTTCCTTCTCCACTCTCTTCAATTTGCGCAATTGTCTCTCCATTGATCACAACTTCCGATGAGTCAAACACTTCAGTGAACTCTACCTCTAAAACAATCTCTCCTTCTGGCGACAAAGAAGATGATAGAATCCTCGGTGGAAAAACAACATCTTGTTGAATCCCTTCTACCGTAGCCGTCCAAATTCCTCTACCATAAGTCGCAATTACAATCTGATCGTCTTGTAAGATCATATCGTATATATTCACGGCTCCCATATCATTATCCATTACCTGCCAACTCTGACCTCCATCTAGAGACTCTACGATACCAATCTCCGTACCTGCCCAAATGCGATTGATATCATTCGGAAAGACAAATACCTTATTTACTGCGACATCAGGAAATCCTCTAGTACTCGTTCCGTTCTGAGAGTCGGCAAATCCCGTTATGTCCTCCCAAGTCTGACCTAAATCAGTAGTTCTAAGAATCTTCGGTCTGCCTTGAAATGAAAACATTGCAAATGCAGTCTGATCATCAATTGGGTGTGTTGACAAGCCCGACGCATTTCCTAAGACAACCTCCGAATAAAAATTCGTGGCACTGAATGAATCGCCACCATCACTTGACACAAATATCCGTCTATCCTCTGCCAATGCTCCCCCTGCCCATATCACATCTGGATCAGCGATCGATACCTCTATAGACATAAAGTTGGTAAAGCTCCATCGGTCATCATTTATTCTGGTGGGCTCCCACGACTCTCCAAAGTTGTCTGATCTCCAGACCCCAGAAGTACCTACCGTAAAGATCCTATCTGGCTCCATTTTCGAATTTTCTAACTGACTCCAGAATGGCCCTTGATCATCAATACCTTCTGTAGCATTTCGCCATGCACCTCCGCCATTTATTGATCTGGAAAAATTATTGAATTGTGATCCTGCAATAAGTAAATTGGCATCTCGATTATTCCAAATGGCTTCAAATCCATCGCCCCCTAAAGCGAATCTGTAAGGAGTAGCCGCACTTGTACCAGCTGAAGAAGGCGTGAACCAAGTTCCATTATCTTGCATGCCACCGATATATCTATCGCTTCCGGGTGCTTTATCTGCACTATAGAATTGAGTGGTATTATTGCCAAGTGACGCATATGACCAAGAACCATTGGATACTCCTGGATCACGACTACTACGTGATACATAAATGCCCCCATCATTAGCTGCTAATATCCTGAACCGCTCATTGGCAGGAGCATCGTTTAGGATAAAAATATTATGTTGATCTGGATGAACTCCTGAAGCAGTACGATTACTCTGAACAAAGGTATTTCTACCGTCAAAGTCGTTATAAGCATCTGACATTACCTGAATAGTTTTCTCCTGAGCATCAACATCATTCTTATCAATGCGGAAATTTGATTCAGGAAAATTATTATCCTGATAGTCACTATCATCTGTCAGGACAGGCCAGATGAAATACATGTTGCGAAATACATGTCCTCCACCTGTTTGGGCAATATTTTCATCTATAGTTGGTCTGTAGTCCACATCATGCACGTAGATATACTCACGACTATTTTCTGAGGTTGGCGTACCTGTAAACGTCTCTATGAGGTTCCATACACCATCATTTTGCTGATCTCTGAATGAGACCATTAACTGACGATCCAGTTGCGTATCCCATATTTGAAATGGCACCTCGACTAAATCTTCATACTGAAAATCACTATCAGGCACACCTGATCCCCTGCCATCTACAGTAAATCTATGAGCCATCTGGCTACCTTGACCAAATCTTATTTCTATCGGATTAATTTCATCTTGTGTCAGGTCATCACCTAGGTCGATCCCACCTCCTTCAACAGAGCCTCCAAAATTGATAAAATCTAAGAATCCCTCTGTACCATCCTCTACCACATCAAAACGTGTAGTAGAAATAGATCCTTCATTAACAGTAAACTTGAATAAATTTACTCCTCCTACATAGACAATATCTTCGTTATGTGGATGTGCAATAATTGTATTATCAAACCAACCTTGGCCATCAAGAAAATGTATATTGTCATCCGCATCAACAGTGGATGCCAATGACCAAGACTCTGCCCCATCAGAAGTAATATATAAATCAGATCCTGTACCAGTAAGCGTGCCTTGGGTAGATAAAAATAACCTTTGAGGATTTACGGGAGAAATTGCTATTTCTGCACGCCCTCCAGGATTTAGACCAACACTAGCATCAAACCACGTTTCGCCAGCATCAGTCGACTTTATTACTTTGATATTATCAATTGCAACATATAGATTGTTGAAATCTGTCGGGTCTGCCACAATATGATCATAGCGATCTTCTGTTGAGCTCAATGTTCGACGCCAGGTCGAACCCCCATCAGTAGACTTATAAATTGCGGCATTAAGATCATTATCTAAGACTCCATCCTCGTCTAAGACCCTAGCCCAAATACTGTTTCTTGTAGTAGCTACAACAATATCAGGATCATCGGGATCTACGACTATTCGGCTAACGTTTCTAAAATCTGGAAACTGCTCTGGACTTACGATCTGCAACCAACTCTCGCCGCCATCTTCAGATTTAAACATGCCTGCGCCATCAATATCATTTGTAAAGTGTTCTCCTGTACCAGCGTATACTATATTTTCATTCGCAGCTGAATGTGCCAACGTACTAAAGCCTAAATTGGGCAAATCAGAAGTCATATTCTCCCAATTTGATCCACCATCAGTAGTCTTCCAAATACCTCCCGAGACACTTCCTATTAACCAAGTGTTGAGAGAAGGGTCGCTGGGAAATGCCAATACCGCACGGGTACGACCAGCAACATTTGCCGGTCCCCGCTCTGTAAATGTGATATTATTTGACTTGGTTGTTCTGCCTTTTTTATTGTATTGTTTGATGCGGTAGTTGCCCGTATAAGAAGGGGCGGTAAGATCATCAGGTGTTCGCATCTGCCGATTCATGCGAGCAAACTCTTCTGTGATCTGTAATTTCTTAAGTCCAGCTCTTTTCTGCTCCGCCTTCTTTTCTGTGTAGATGCGATAGAGCTCGTCCTCGGGGAGAACATCAGATGACTGCTGTGTAAAATCTATTTGATAGATAAGAAAAACAAGAAGTATCCCTAAACTCGATAAAAGCCCTATTTTTCTAGTCATATCTTATGGATTTCTCTAATGTTTATGATTTTTTTCTTCGCCGGGTTGCCTGAATCCTCTCGATGCAACACTCTTGGAAGGATTTCTAATTCTAAGCTGTCATCATCAGACCAGTCAACAGTACCATGAACCTTTTTGGGTCCATATATCATGTTATAAGATGAATCATAAACTGCATATATTTTACCTAGTCTATCTCCTTGCGGATCATCATCGGCAAAACACAATTGCATATCACCAGATTCATTCATTTTACAATGATATCTTTTATCTTCAAATAACTCTGATAATACGGCTTTAGTCTTTGACATAGTAGTCTCTTCAACGACAGCTTCTTTAGATTTGCATGATAATAAAGTCAATATGACTGAAATCAGGATAGATAGAATCAGTATAGCTATTCGCATATCACATTTAGTTTATATTCCAGTACCAATAAGTACTATAGCAATTATACCAAATACTAGTCCAACTATCTTGAGCATATTTAGCCGTTCTTTGTATATGAAGGCACCAATCAACGTAATAGCTACTAATATCGAAACATTGTTCAAAGGAAATAGTACAGATCCATCCCAGCCTCGCTCTAATAGATGGATGAGGAGGTATATGGATAGATAGTTGGGTAAACCAAGGACTATGCCGCCAAGAACATCTTTCCAGCTAAAACGAGATCGACCTGTTAGGATTCTGAACAGGACAATTAGGATACCTATAGCTCCTGCTAAACCAAATGATGTAGAGGTGAAATATACGCCATCGCCATCTACTTGACCAGAAACCTCTACATAGTACAAGATTATTTCAATCAAGCCACTCATGGCAAAAACAATGATCGGCAGTGCGATGATCCACTTGTTACGTAGGGTAAAGCCATTAGACTTGCCGGGATAATTAACTAAAATCACGGTCACAATAGCAGCAACAAAACCGACCATCTTATAATGCGTTAGTATCTCATCATAAAAAATAATCGGAAATGCTGCTGAGATAAGCAGTGACATCTTATGCATAATCCCCGTCAAAGTAAGTCCAGCACGTTGATACGACAATGCCATGAGGTTGAACCCGATTATGAATAGTAGACTCATCATTACAGCACTGCCAAACCAAGGTCTCAAGTAAAAATCAGAAGGAACTGATTGCTCTCCCAAGAACATTGACGAGCTCACTACACATGTAAAGTAATTGACCACTATCGCATTGAGATTGTCAACTTTATACGTCTCAAAATACTTGAAGATGATTGCTAAAGCCACATTACACAAAACTAGAAGAAGAAATGTCATAAGCGTATAAATCGATTTTGGCAAGATAGGATATCATAGTTTCTTTGTGGCAATCAGGAAGCACTTATGGCTGGATTAAGTATTGGGGCGGCATTGGCAGCAATCCTTATTGGATGTTCAAAAGCGGGCATCAAAGGCATATCGGCGATTTCCGTCACAATTCTTGCATTAACATATGGATCGAAACTTTCTACTGGCATCATACTTCCGCTATTAATCACAGGAGACATAGCAGCGGTTATCTATTACAATAGGAAGTGTAACTGGCAACTGCTATTTAAACTTGTACCCTATGTGGCCATAGGAGTCGTTATCGGCGCCTTTATAGGCGATCAGATGCCCGAAGAATCCTTCAAGAAGGTTATGGCTGCAATCATCATTATTAGTGTTTTTCTGATGATATGGCATGAGCGTTCTACTATCCAACTTGAGAGTCGATCCACCGGCTTAGGGGTAGTATTAGGACTTCTAGCTGGTATAACAACGATGATAGGTAATTTAGCAGGGGCTTTCTCTAATCTTTTCTTTTTAAGTATGCGTCTTTCTAAAGAAACATTTATTGGAACAGCAGCTTGGCTATTTTTTATAATCAATATTTTTAAGTTGCCATTCCACATTTTTATGTGGGAGACGATTCATCTCGACAGCCTCTACACAGGATTATCTCTCCTACCTTTTCTTGCCTTGGGCTTCGTTATTGGTCTCAAACTCGTTAAACTATTCAATGATGACAGCTATAGATATTTCATTATTCTGACAACATTTATTGGAGCGGTTGTCATGCTCATAAGTTGAGCGTTTATGGAGCACATCGTTTGCAGATCCCTTTTAAGACTAGATTTGCTTCTTTTATTTGATATCCTGGTATGCTTACAGGTGGTATGTGCTGATCGAGGCACTCCATAATTCCACATTCCGAACATTTGAAATGCATATGGTCATGATTATGATTGTCAGTGCCGCAAGTCTCATGGCATAGGCCGTAGGTAACAACACCATTCTCATCAGGTATTTTATGTAGCACACCGTTCTCTGTGAATGCATTTAGTATTCGATACAAGGTGACACGATCTGAGTCTTTGAGTTCACTTTGTAAATCTTTTATTGAGAGTGTCCGATTCTCACGAGTAAAATATTCAAGTACGTCAATCCTGCCATCGGTGATTCGAAGGTTATGAGTTTTTAGGATGTTTTTTATTTCGCTGTAGCGAGCCATTAAAATGTCTATTTATCCTTTGATTTAATTTGTTGCAAAAATAGCTTTTATGTAGTCATTAATTGACGAATTGTGACAACACATATATTAATGCAACAGCATAGTTCTTATATGGCAACTTATAAATTTCAATTATTCTCCTCAAGAGATGCAATTATAACGCTTCGGCAACACCTATAATATTTTAGATATAAGACTATATTGCTGTGTCATCTTATTGAAAACTATATTAAAATATAAATGAAACTTGCAAAGACCTTGAAGGAGGATATTCTAGCTTCGATTTCGTCAAAAGAACAGATTGGGTAAGGTCTGTATGAGATGGGTTTCAACTTTTATAGCTAACATATCCTCATTTCTACTGATATTTTACACAGACGTTTTTGGCATAACCGTTGAGGCGGTTGGAATCATTATGTTGAAAACTAGAATAGTCTATGCCATTATTGATTCTGGAGATGAATCAACAGTCTGAATAAGGGTAAGCACATATGCAATGTTCAACGTTTTATCTGTATGAAGCATCTACTTTTCCTCGCTATACTTCTCTGTTCATATGCGTGTTCATCACCATCATGCGATGAATTAGAATTTAATCTTATTGGCACCTGGGAGCTTTTTGAGTTTTGCAATAGCCCTGGTGATGATTCCTGTCCAATTCAGACTCCAAATCAGGAAGAGCTTATTGAATTTAGAACCGATAGCAGTTTCACCGTTTTCATTGGAGGTCGAATGATGACTACTGGAACATTTTCTGTAACTAATTCACTTATAGATCTCACAGATGATTCAAATGGGACAACAAGTACCAGATTTATTAATCCTCAAGGGCCATGTGAGCTTGATTTGAATTCACTATGTATCGAGGAGTGTAGAAGCTCCTATCAGAAAATTAATTGATTAATGGACTAATTCACTAGTATATCACCTACTCATTAAGGAATAGGGTCGTCGTCAAGAGCTATCTTAGTAATATGAAGCGACGATCGCAATGGCTCCATATTCCTTTGTATTCTCTTTTTATCCATCTGCGTTTGCTCTCAAGAATATACTGAACCTGATCTCCTTAACAGTGATGTATGTCTGCTTTAGGAATACAATCACACTCCTCGCATTTCCGATGTCATTGACTCAATTAACCCTCATCGTGATAGCCGGCGATATGGCAGAAATCATGAAAGTTGAAATGATAGACCAAAATGCCTGGCATACTACATCTGATTTCAATCCAGAGTCTCATGCTAGTTTAGGAAAACGAATTAAGGTCTCTTTACGCAGAGTTGTCCCGAAGTCCATTTTATAAACACTATGGCAACTGATGTAAATCTTAGAGTTATGTGCCTTATCCTTTCTTCCGAATTGGTGCCATCAATCCTTCTTGAGTGACCGAAGCTACAAGGGCGCCTCCTTTATTAAATATACTGCCCCGATTAAATCCCAAAGAATTAGACGCACTAGGGCTGTCAAGTACATATAGCAGCCATTCGTCAACTCTAAAGGGGCGATGAAACCACATGGCATGATCCAAGCTTGCTAAGAAATATGTCCCAAATTGAGCCACATCTCTATGTGGCAATAACGACGTTCCTAATAGGTTATAATCTGAGGCATAAGCTAGTACTTCTTGATGAGATCGCAGATCATCGGGCAATCGGCCCTTTGCTTTCAACCAGACACGCCTGAAGGGTTCTTTTTTCACCTGACTGAGATAATTCATTTGCTCAACAGGCCTAAACTCTATAGGGCGTTCTGTACTAAATGCTTTATACAGCTCTGGATTGGATTCTTTAAGAACTTCAACAAGTTCCAAATCCGATTTTAACTCTTCAGGAGATGGCACATCGGGCATTTCGATTTGATGAACAAATCCTTCTCTAGGTGTTTTAAACGACGCTGCCATATTAAATATGGCTTTGCCATGTTGTTTGGCAGTTACTCTACGAGTCGTAAAGCTGCCGCCATCTCGTAGCGTCTCCATATCATACAGCACTGGCTTGGACACATCACCTGTAAGTATGAAATATCCATGTAATGAATGAGCTATACGGTTATCCGGAACCGTCTCATAGGCTGCATGAAGTGCTTGTCCCAGCACTTGCCCTCCAAATATCCTGCCCCAGGGAGCCTGATAGTTTTGACCACGGTACAAGTTCTGATCGATCTCCTCTAAATCAAGTAATTGTAGTAGTTCATCAACAGTGTTCATTTTACACCTTTTTGTTTTATTTGGGAGTGTAAGAATAAGACAATCTCAATTGGGAAGTGATCTGAACCGATATCTGGTCCAAGCTTTAGGCAGTTATGCTCGATCGATTGGCTTACTAAGCAGTGGTCTATAGGAAGCCTTAACGGCATAAAGTAAACTGGAAAAGTCGGAGAAATTGAGCAACGAGTCTCTTTCAACTGTAATTCGTCTCGCAATCTTGTATAATCATGAGAGTATGGTGTCATATTGTAATCACCTATTAAAATAAAATTCTCATAATCCTGATACCTACTGATCAATTGATCCACTTGATGATTTCTCAGCTTCATATTATCTCTGCCTACGGGATTTTCTAAATGGATAGACGCTACAGTTAAGTATCCATTAACCAATGCAATCTTGGCTTCTATCATCGGAAAGTCCCATTCTGTAAAATTCAAAACTTGATGAGATTCAAAAGCATGTTTACTCCATAGTGCTATGCCAAAATTGTGCGTGCGGATCTCCTCAAGCTGATATGGAAACACATCAAGAAAATCACGACTTAGGTTCAGATCCCACTGAGGTGTATACTCTAACAGAACAAGAAGGTCAGGGTCAGATTGCTCAATATAATGGCGAACAGAGTTATAATCGTGATTAGAGGATAGCAAATTGATGGAGGCAATCTTCAAAGATTCTTTTGGTAACGTATCATATTCATTACCATACTGATATTTATCAATTACAGAGTGGAGAATCAAAAGCCCCAACACAATCCCTATAATCATAGGAATATACTTCCTGTACAAATTCAAACTAATTGACCAGATGATGAGCAGCACTGCCAGTTGAAACCTAAAACTCCCTAGTAAATCCAATACCCACCATGCATCACTAAAAAGACTAGTGACAGCTAAAATGATTAAAAGGTACCAGCAAATTAAGATGAACGCTTTCATATCTGAAGACTACATAAGCCGAAACAATGATATGCCAATATTAACCGAACCATCACCAAAAGCACATATTACTTTAGAGACATAAATTTGCGCCATGAACAAATATCCACACTTGCTCAAACCACTAGACTTAGGATTTACCACCTTGAAGAATAGGGTCTTAATGGGGTCTATGCACACGGGATTAGAGGAAGTACCTGGTGGATTTGATCGTATGGCGGCATTCTATGCAGAACGTGCTCGTGGTCAAGTGGGCTTAATTGTTACTGGAGGTATAGCGCCCAACAAAGAGGGTAATGCAATGCCATTTGGTAATTCAATGGATAATGAAGAAGAAGCCTCAAAACATAAGGTAATCACGGAGGCTGTTCATAAAGAAGGAGGTAAAATCTGCATGCAGATACTTCATGTAGGGCGATATGGATATTCTGAAGCCAACGTCTCAGCAAGTGACACCAAGGCTCCTATCAGTCCATTTCCAGCTAAAGCCCTAACCATCGAAGGCATCGAACGCACTATAGAAGACTATGCACATTGTGCAGCCCTCGCCCAAAGCGCAGGATATGACGGTGTAGAGATCATGGGTTCAGAAGGCTATTTAATCAATCAGTTTATCGTGTCCAAAACGAACCGTCGGACCGATGAGTGGGGAGGATCATATGAAAACCGTATCAAGCTACCAATAGAGATTGTAAGGCGTACTCGTGAGCGAGTCGGTCCAAACTTTATTATTATATACAGATTGTCGATGCTTGACCTCGTTGATGATGGTAGCACATGGGAAGAAGTCGTACATCTTGCAAAAGAAATAGAAGCGGCTGGTGCTACGATTCTCAACACAGGTATTGGCTGGCATGAGGCACGGATTCCTACGATTGCCACGATGGTACCAAGAGCAGGTTTTGCATGGGTAACTAAGCGCATGATGGGAGAGGTCAATATCCCACTCGTCACCACTAATCGTATAAACATGCCAGACGTAGCTGAACAGGTATTGGCGGATGGCTGTGCTGATATGATCAGTATGGCACGACCATTTCTTGCCGATGAAAATTTAGTGCAAAAAGCGATAGAGGGCAGAGAGGATGAAATCAACACTTGCATAGGATGTAATCAGGCTTGCCTCGATCATACCTTCCAAATGAAAGTATGCTCATGTCTCGTTAATCCTCGAGCATGTCATGAGACAGAATTGAACTACTTACCTACCACCGAACCAAAGAAGATTGCTGTAGTTGGTGCAGGCCCTGCAGGACTCAGCGCATCGACAATAGCTGCACAACGAGGACATCAAGTAGACTTGTATGATGCGGCATCAGATATAGGCGGTCAATTTAATATGGCTAAGAAAATTCCCGGCAAGGAAGAGTTCTATGAAACGATCAGATACTTCGGAAAGCAAATAGAACTACACGGCGTTAATCTAAAGCTCAATACTCGAGTAAATGCTGAAGACCTAATGAGCCAGGATTATGATCACATCATCGTTTGTACAGGGGTCAATCCAAGACAGCCAGAAATTGATGGCATCGACAGTCCTAAAGCAATAAGCTATGTAGATGTGCTCACTGAGAAAGTCGAAGTAGGAAAAAGAGTTGCAATTATCGGAGCTGGTGGCATAGGCTTTGACGTGGCAGAATATCTCGCAACCGAGAAGGATCATTCTCCAAGTCTTAGCGTAGCGGCTTATATGGATGAATGGGGGGTTGATATGACATACCAGAACCGTGGCAGCCTGAAAACTCCTGAACCAGATGCTTCTCCTCGTGAGATCTTTTTGCTAAAAAGATCAAAAGGAAAGTTTGGAAAGAACCTGGGCAAAACCACTGGGTGGATTCATCGTTCCAGCCTAAAAATGAAAAAGGTGAATATGGTCAATATGGTAACCTATCAAAGTATTGATGCCCGAGGATTACACATCACTACTCCTGAAGGACCGCAGTCGCTGGATGTTGATCATGTTGTGATCTGTGCTGGACAACTATCCGAGCGTACGTTGGCAGATGAATTGCAGGCTACAGGGTTTGCAGCTGATTGTTTACATGTCATCGGAGGTGCGGATGAAGCCGCAGAGTTAGACGCCAAGCGAGCTATTGACCAGGGTTCACGGTTAGCGGCGGAATTGTAATCCATAACTTGTTGGCTAATTGTAATCCACGAACTAAAGCACTACTAATTTATAACCTACTCCTCTTAAGTTTACCAGATTCACACCATCCTCTTTCACAAGGTATTTCCTTAATCTCGAGATAAATACGTCCATGCTTCGAGAGTTAAAGAATGAATCTTCTCCCCATATCTTCAGTAATATACTGGTCTTCGAGACCACACGATTTTGATTATCACATAAAAGCTTCAATAGCTCAGATTCACGCATTGTAAGCTTCTTTTTATCCCCTTCTTCATCATATAATAACTGCTGTCGACTATCAAACGAATAACAGCCCAATTCAAATATTGTATTTTCATTAGACACTGATTCAGGCACTAGTCTTTCATTACTGAGTAGTGCTTTAATTCTTACTAATAATTCTTTAAATGCAAAGGGCTTGCGCACATAGTCATTTCCACCAGATTCAAATCCTTTTACGACATCTTCAGATTTGATCTTTGCGGTGAGAAATAAGATCGGTGTAAGTCGATCTGTGTTTCTTATCGTTTTTGCGACATCGAGGCCATTCATTTTTGGCATCATCACATCAAGGATGACTAAATCAATATCTCCTTCATAAAATCTTTTTAAAGCCTCTTCGCCATCATGAACAAAATATACTTCAAAATCTTCTTGCTCGAGATTCTCTTGAATCAGCATCCCTAGAGACACCTCATCCTCAACTAATAATATGTTGATTTTAGGCATCACTTTGATTTAGTACTTGTTAGATAAACACTAAAACAACTACCCTCATGAGATGAACTACTGAGAGTGAGATCACCATTGATCTTATTCATAAGCATTTTAGATTGATACAGGCCAATCCCTAATCCTTTCACATCATGTGTACGTGAAGGCACCCTGTGAAATTTGTCGAATATTAGTTTATAATGTTCTTTCGGAATTCCCGTACCATTATCTTCTATGCTTATGATCACACTATCTCTACTTTCTGTTAGGCTAATCTGAATTTCTGGTTCTGCATTATGGCCATATTTTATGGCATTGCTGATCAGATTGTGAAGAACCGTAGAGAGATGCTCTTGATGAGTATTAACAGAAATAGCATGGGCAATTTTGACAATAAACTTGAGCTGATCGCCATATGTATCTGAATAAATTTTGACAATTCTCGTAAGCAATGAACTAACATCAATCTGCTCCAATTTGATTACTTCATTTTCTAACTCTCTATGAGATGATTTTAGGATCTTATTTACAATTGTTTCTATTCTTTCTGCATGCTGTTTAGCAATATCGACATATTTAGAGGAGGAGTTCTGCTCGTTCTTTTCTAGTGTTTCTAATGCGAGCTGTAGTGTTGCAGTAGGTGTTATTAACTCATGTGTAACATTATCAATAAAATCATCTTTTAGCTCTGACAACTGCCTCTGCCTTTTCAAGATTTTATAGAGATAAAGAAAGCTGCTAAAAAGTAATGTTAACGCCATCAGGGTAAGTGCAAAAACTACTGTTAATCGTTTTAGAATGGCAATTTTAGGCTTGTCTATTTTGACAGTGATTACAGTGTCACCATCTAACTTGACAGGGAGCCTTTTAAATTTGAAGCTTCTGTCTCCTGCATCGACAAAGTCTAGTGAGTCGGTTCTCATAAATTGAAAACTTTCATCTATCTCAAAATTCAAAAGTTCAGCTTTCATATTATGTGCTAGCGAATCCATCGATATTGATAATGAATCAAGATAGTTCCCCAGTTTATTTCCAATATGATTAGTCCAGTAAAGTATTCTTTCATTCTTCAATAGCTTCCAATTTTCCTTAACCGCATATTGAATCAATGCCGATTGGTCAGGCAGTGTATCTGGAAATTCTTCGTGACTAATCGATAAAAGCCGATATCCAGTATTAGGATCAAGAACTGTTAATTTTGGACCTTCTTGGGTTATTTCATATTGTAGTTTCACTTGAGTAGTATCACTTATATCTTGTTGAAAGAAGGTGTTTATTTGTCTTAATCGTTGCTCATTTGCTCGATCGACTGCTTTTTCAAAAGCGAAATCCACCTCAGTTCTATAAATCTCTTCCTGTTGCTTATAAACCTTCAATCCATAATAAATCTGCAATCCTATTATACACAACAAAGAGAAGGAAACAAGAAGAATGAGTTGCCAGATTTTGACCTTCATCTGCTAAATGTAGCCATTCTATAAATCCAGAGTAAGTGCATTAACAAAGATTTACATTTCTTCAGAATGCGCTTAACTATCTAGGATAATCGATAGATCTACTTTAGTTATAAAACAAGCTAATGACAAGAAATTATATATCTCTCTTCTGTCTACTCTTTGCAAATATTGCAGTAGGACAAGAAATTGAAATTGGAGATCAGGTGCCTGCGTTCACGCTCAATCTGGTCGATGATAATCAATTGGAATACAACTATAATGAATCTACTAACAAGGCTATTCTTCTCTACTTTGGGGCAACCTGGTGTTCCCCATGTGTCGATGGCATGCCTCACTTAGAGCGTTTACAAAAAAAATTTGATGGTATGTTACAAGTGATTTCGGTGAGTGAAGAAAAATATGAAAGAATCAGACGTTTTCAACAAAACAGGCCTTATCAGTTTCTCTTCGCCAGGGATACAGGTATGCTAAGATCGTTCTTCCCCTATCAGGTCATCCCACATTGTATACTAATTGACCCAAATGGTACGGTGGCAGCAATCACCTCGCCAGAGCATATTACAGAGAAAGTCGTAGAACAACTATTAGGAGAAAAGGGGATTAGCCTACCTACTAAAGAAGATCATTTTGATTTTGATCCAGGGCATGAATACTTCGATTTTGACGTAGAAGTTCAAGAGGTTTTCCAATTACAACCATATATGAGTGGCATTCCAACGGTTAATCTCTCTTATAATGAAGGTTCTTTTAAGCAGCGCAGACTCGCCTTCTTTAACTTTGGCATAGCAGGTCTCTTTAGAAAAGCCTATCAAACGTCAGTTTATAGGATGATCTATGAATTCGATGAATCCCTTATTGGTTGGGAAGAAAAGAACAACAGATTTTGCCTAAATGTAATAGCACAAAGCCCAAAAGAATTGTTTCCATTTATGCAAGAACAGCTAAACGTACATACAGAAGTGATAGCTCAGCCATCCACGGATAAATTAAAAGTTCTAGTAATCGAGAAAGCAGAAGGAGGAATTAGAGCTAAGCGTGCTCAAGGAATAGGGATCGAAGAAGCAAGAGGTGACGGATATAAAAATGAAGGTGCGAGTCTATCAGATTTCTGCAATTATTTGGAGCAATATGGCATAGTAGGGATGGCCGTAGTGGATAGTACAGGGACTGAGGGATTGTATGACATTGATTTCTCATTTGAGCCTGAAAACAATGAATCGTTTAAGGTTGCCATGGCTAGCTTAGGATTGACCTATAGGATAGATCTTCTAAAGACTGATGTTTTGATACTCAAACTTAAAGGAAACAAATAGATTCAGCCTAGTCAATTTTTTAATTATTAAATCAACAAAAAATGACTCAAAAAACTTCAAGCTCATTCGTGATGGCATCGTGGATAGCTATGGCTACAGGACTTATTGGCTACATCATTGGATTGTGGAGAGCAGAAATGCTGCTAAATGAAAAAGGCTATTATTTCACGCTAATCATGTTTGGTTTATTTGCTGTAATATCTCTGCAAAAGAGTGTCCGTGACCGTCTCGAAGGAATAAAAGTTACCGATATATACTACAGCATATGTTGGTTTGCCGTGGCACTGTCGATATCTCTTCTCATTATTGGTCTTTGGAATGCTACCCTACTGCCCAGTGAAAAAGGCTTCTATGCTTTTTCATTTCTTCTATCAATGTTTGGTGCAGTAACAGTGCAGAAGAACACACGAGACGATTTGTTAGCCGAACAGATAAGCACAAGATAGTTTTTAGTCTTGTGTGTTTAGTGAGTGTATTCTTCGCTCTTGACTTATATGCGACAGCTATTAATATTGCCTGCCATTATAAAACACGAGGCTCAACCCAAAAAATGACAATGATTCTGTAGAGGCGGCAGCATTATTCAAATCAGCGGCGAGAGGCTCAATATTATAATCGCTGAAATAATACTGATAATAGGGTCTCAATATTAAGGATATCCTACTACTCTCTTGGACGATAAGATTCAGCTGAAACCTGAGGCCCCATTTAGACTCATCTACCAGTGGAATGTTATTATTTCCTCTGACACGGCTTGCGGAAAAATTAGTTCTCGTGATGGCAGCGCCAAAACCAACAGGATTAAAATATTGATCTAAAGCGAGTGACCATGTTCTTAAATCATAATCATATTCACGGACAGTGAAGACTTCTGTATTGAGGTTTAAGGCCAAAGCTTCTCTATCTGCTGACAAGCTTTCCCATCCTAACTCTGCGCCAAAAGTGCCCACCCTATATCGAACTCCTATTTGAATGCCATGCATAAACGTTACATCACCGAATCCGTTCTGTATTTCTCCAATGTCAGGTAGATAAGCATTCTGCACTGCATTGATTCCATTGAATGATCCAAAAATTGGATTGTAGGCAATCTTAACATTAAACTGGGCATGAACTATCCAGCTCGTCACGAAAATCAATAGTACAGTAAGCCATGCTTTTATCGATCGCATATAAGCTCAAATATAATCTGATTATATAGTCTGCGGCATAACAGAAGAGCATATGATAATGGTATTTTAGCAAAATGAGTCCCCAGGATTTATTTTATGAAATTGCTTTGACCCGAGTTCCAAATATTGGAGTACGATTGGCTAAGATCTTGATAGCTCACTGTCGAGGAGCACAAGGGGTTTTTGAAGAATCTAACAAAAATCTTCTGAAGATAAACGGAATTGGACAGCGTCACCTAGAAAGCATCACCCAATCTAATCCTTTTCGGGAGGCAGAGGATAACATTAAGTTTCTATTAGAAAATAATTGTAACATTTCCTATTACCTCAATGATCCGAACTATCCTCAGCGCCTCCTGCAGTATGATGATGCACCAGTACTGCTCTACTCTCGTGGTACTAGCAATCTCAATGAAACTAGAACAGTAGGGATCGTAGGCACCCGAAAACCAAATATCTATGGTAAGTCCCAAACGGAACAACTCGTGCGAGAACTAAAACACCTGAACGTCCAAATCATCAGTGGTTTAGCTTATGGAATTGATAGTATCGCACATCAATCGGCCATAGCCAATGACATCGATAATATAGCAGCCATGGGTACCGGTCTTGACAAAATCTATCCCGCACAGAATAGAAAACTGGCTAACCAGATTCGGAACAATGGTTGTCTACTTACAGAGTTTCCAATCAACACGAATCCAGATCGAGAGAATTTTCCACTGCGCAATAGGATCATAGCTGGTATCTCAGATGCAGTAATTGTTATCCAGTCGGCTTCCAAAGGTGGGTCGCTTATTACAGCGGAATATGCTAACAGTTATCATAAGGATGTATTTGCTCTCCCAGGGAGAGTATCCGACGACATGTCCGCCGGATGTAATAAACTCATTAAAACCAATAAAGCACACCTCATCGAGTCAGCTCAAGATATTGCGTATATCATGAGGTGGGACGACGACACACCAAAGCCTAACAAGCAGATTCAGCTTTTTAACGAGCTATCAGACATTGAGCGATCTATAGTCGATTATCTGAAAGATCAGGATGAAATCACAGTTGATCAGTTACACCACCATACACAATTGAAACCATCGGAATTAGCTAGCAATTTGCTTAATCTCGAATTCAAGGGGGTTATCAGATCTCTTCCAGGAAAGAAATACGCTATCTATTAACAATCTTATAAAACTTCCTAGACCTGATATGCCCCATAATTCACTTAAAAACAAGTTACTTTGCTCACATATTTTTTTGATATGAATTTCAAAACTTCAGTTTACATTTTCTTAATCAGCATTGTATGCTCCAATATGCTCTATAGTCAAAGCAAACCAAAACTGGTTGTAGGGATAACAGTCGATCAGATGAAGCAAGAATATCTTTATCGATATTGGGAGCGTTTTGGAGATAATGGATTCAAGAAAATCATCAATGAAGGACACATGTACGTTGACGCGCATTACAGCTATAGACCTACCTATACTGCACCAGGTCATGCGAGTATATATACTGGCACCACTCCAGCCGTACATGGAATAGTTGGAAACGATTGGTACGATAAGGAAATTGATGCGAGGGTTTATTGTGTACAGGACGATGATGTCACGACGGTGGGTTCAGAGAGCGCGGCAGGCAAGATGTCCCCTCATCGTATGATCAGTTCTACGATTTCTGATGAAATCAAGCTATCTACAGGCATGAAAGGCAAGTCTATAGGCGTTTCGATTAAAGATCGTGGAGCAATATTACCAGCAGGGCACTCCGCTGATGCAGCATATTGGTATGATGCATCATTTGGAGGTTGGGTCACCAGCAGCTACTATATGGATGAACTTCCTATGTGGTTACAAACTTACAACAAACGTGGCCTTGCAGCCACCTATATTGAGCAAGACTGGGAAACCCTCTACCCAATCGATACCTATACTAAGAGCCTACCAGACAACAATCCATTTGAGCAAGTATTCAAGTCTGAAGAGACTCCGACTTTCCCACATGACCTGTCTAAGATTTATGAGAATACTGGATACAGCGTTCTCCCTAAAACTCCGTTTGGCAATTCATTTGTTCAGAAAATGGCTCAAACCACTATAATAGCTGAAGACTTGGGAGGCGATGAGTATACTGATATACTGGCTGTTAGTTTTTCTTCAACAGATTATGTTGGCCATCAATTCGGGCCGCGTTCTATTGAGATAGAAGACACCTACCTCCGCTTAGATTTAGAGATTGCTAAGCTCATTAAGTTTTTGAATGATAGAATAGGGAATGAAAATTATGTATTATTCTTGACGGCAGATCACGGTGCGGCCGAAACCCCATTATACCTCCAGAACTACGACATACCTGCAGGCTATTTCAACATTGAGAAATACAAAAACGGGATTAAAAATCATTTAGATTCCTTATATGGTGAGGGCCCTTGGTTTAAAAATATGAGCAATGACCAAATTTTTTTAAATCATGATTACTTAGCAGACAAAGGTGCTTCTGAACATGAGATAACTGAGGCCTTAATAAATTACTCCATGCAGTTTGAAGGCATTAGCAACGTCATCACACATCAAGATTTGCTTAATGGATCTCATGAACATCTCCCTTCGCTTCATTTAGCTCAGAGAGGATATAATCAGAGACGATCAGGTGACATCTTCATCATAATGGAGCCAGGTTGGATGACCTACTTCCGCAAAGGCACGACACACGGCAGCTCATATTCATATGATACTCACGTACCAATGCTCTGGTATGGCGGCCCCATAAAAGCCGGCAAATCTTACAGGCGAGCTAACATTATCGATATCGCACCTACCTTAAGTGCCATTCTCATGGTGACGCTGCCCAATGGTGCAGCTGGTCGAATATTATCTGAAGTGATCAAATAGCAGATAGAGCTGGGCGTCAATATTAAGTTACCGATAGTACATCAACTCAAGGAGTATTCCTCAACATTTCTGAGACATGACCTCAATGCTGGAATACTCGTGGCCATAGTGCTCATCCCTCAGGCTATGGCGTATGCACAATTAGCCGGATTCGAGCCTATTTATGGTTTATATGCCTCTATAGTGCCACTGATTATTTATGCATTACTCGGCACTTCAAGGCAGCTATCCGTCGGACCAGTGGCGATCTCATCTATTTTAATATTGAGTGGTTTAGGAGCAGTTATCGAGCCGTTCACTGGTGCATATATGTACTGCGCTATAGCCATTGGCATATGTGCAGGAATCATTCAATTGCTTATGGGCGTCTTTCGTCTTGGCTTTATAACTCATTTCTTGTCCTATCCCGTCATCTTAGGATTTACAACTGCCGCAGCATTTATCATTGCGATATCGCAGTTGGCGGATGCTACGGGTTTAGATCTGTCTTATGTTAATCATAGACTTATGAAAGTTGTGGCTGTTGCTCAGCAAGCTGCTGCTATCAATCCATATACTATCAGTCTATTCATAGGTTCGGTTGCATTCATTATCATAATGAAAAAAATCAGCCAGCGTATTCCGTCCGCATTAATATTAGTGATAGGACTAACTATTGCTACATACTACTTTTTTCAGCATCAAAACGTACAGTACATCGGTGAGATACCGAAGGGTTTACCTGTATTTGAGATACCAAAAACCACCTTAAAGATCCTCGGCGATCAATGGGTCACTATACTAAGTCTTGCTATCATTGGCGTGGTCGAGAATTTAAGCATTGCACGGACTCTAGAATCTAAACACAAGTCATATAAGATTGACACCAATCAAGAACTGATTGCGATCGGAACATCAAAAGTGGTCGGAGGGCTCTTTCAATCCATGCCTACCTCAGCAAGCTTCAGTCGCTCAGCTATCAATGACGAAGCTGGTGCTAGGACGAGTATTTCTTTGTTGATAACCTCGTTGCTCATTATTGTAACATTGTTATTCATCACGGATTACTTCCATTTCCTTCCGAAAGCACTTTTAGCTGCGATTATCATTGTTTCGGTAAAGGGCTTGATCAAGCCAAGTGAGCTGCGTGATTTATACAAAATTTCTAAAACAGATTTCTTGATGATGCTAGTCACCTTCAGTACGACAATTGCTGCGGGCATCACCTACGGAATAATGTTTGGTGTTGTGCTATCTCTACTGGCGGTACTCTATCGAAGTTCGAGGCCAGAGGTTAATGTATTAGGTAATCTTCCGTCTACAGATTTTTATCGCAACGTACAACGTTACCCGAAAGCAAGACACATCGATGATGTTCTCATCGTCAGATTTGATGATCAGTTATACTTTGGCAATTGTAACCATTTTACAACAACAATAGAGCATCATGTGGACTGCTGTGATCGCATCATCCATCACTTGGTATTGGATGCGGGCAACATACATTTTATTGACTCCTCAGGCATAAGAGCTATCGCAGATATAAATCAATGGCTAGAACGGAGAAACATAGAAATGCATATTGCGAGAGCCATTGGCCCAGTTAGAGATATGTTGGAAAAATCTAATCTCATGGATAATAAGGAGCACCATATGAATGTGCATAGGGCTATACAACACGTAGCTTCTCGACCCTCAACATCTCAATCAGATTGATGGCTAAATCGATTTACTTTTTTGACAGTGGTGTAGGCGGCTTGACCGTATTACATAGAGCAATGCAGGTGATGCCTTACGAGCAATACACCTATTACGCAGATGTAAAGTTTGCGCCCTATGGCGAAAAATCACCTAAAGAAGTCAAAAAGATAGTAATGAGTGCTTTTGAGCGATTTAAACCTCATGAGATCAAGGCATGTGTTGTAGCCTGTAATACAGCGACAAGCATAGTCATTGATGATCTTCGAGCCCTGTACGATTATCCTATAGTAGGTATGGAACCAGCAATTAAGCCTGCCAAAGAAATATCTAAAGGCAAAAAAATAATTATTCTGGCCACCGCTTTGACCCTAAAAGAAAAGAAACTCTACCGACTCATTCAGAAACTCGATATTGAAGCGCAAGTTATTTTTATTCCTGCTCCCGAGTTGGTACGGTCAGCTGAGGAATTCATATTTGAATCCGAAAATCTTCGAGAGTTAATGCTCAAAAAATTTGCTGAGATTGACTTGTCAGCGGTAGGCGCCTTAGTCCTTGGCTGCACTCACTTTATCTATTATAAGCCATTGCTGCTAAACTTATTACCGAAACACATTAAACTCATTGATGGAAACGAAGGGACTGTAAGACAGTTGAAAACTCTGATTACTCCAACTCAAGAATCACATTTTGAGCCTATAGTTTGTAGTTTGTCAGGTCAAGAGATCGATAGTGAATTTATAATGCCTTATCTTAACTTCTGCGCCAACAACAATCTAAATAACCCAATCAATGAAGGAACATCACTATGAGATAGCATTAAAATGGACAGGCAATCAAGGCAAGGGCACTAAAAGCTATGATGCGTATAGCCGAAATCATGTCATAAGTTCGGCAGACAAGGATGAAATCAAAGGTTCATCTGACGCATCATTTAGAGGAGATTCTAAGTATTACAATCCAGAGGAACTATTGCTATCATCCATTGCAAGCTGTCATATGTTGTGGTATCTACATCTATGCTCTGCTAATGGGATCATTGTCAGTAGATATAACGATAATCCCAATGCCATTATGATAGAAGAAAATGATGGTTCAGGTGCATTTGAGCAGGTCACTTTACATCCTCAAGTTGAAATTGGAGATAGCAGTAAACTGGGATTGGCAAAAACCTTACATGGAGTAGCTCATAAAATGTGTTTCATCGCAAACAGCTGCAATTTTGAGATATTGCACGAACCTACCATAACGGTTAATGAGGAAAGCTAACAAAGTTATTAGATGGGGCATCCTCGGTCCAGGAAAAATAGCCCACAAATTCTGTGATGATCTGATGAAGGTTCGTGATGTTAGGATTATGGCTGTAGGGTCAAGATCCAGCGAACGAGCACAGGCCTTTGCGGAAAAGTACGATATCCCCCATGCTTATGGTAGCTATGAAGCCTTAGTTAGATCTCAAGAGATTGACGTGATATATGTGGCCACTCCACATAATATGCACTACCAAAACACTCTTAGTTGCCTATCCCATGGGAAAGCTGTCCTCTGTGAAAAACCTATGGGAATCAACTCAGCCCAGGTTAAATCAATGATCAATACCGCAAGGAATAGCAATCTTTTCTTGATGGAAGCTATCTGGACAGCATTCTTCCCTGCTATCGCTAAGGTGCAAGCATTAATAGCAGCAGATGCTATAGGCTCTATCAAGATGATTGAAGCTGACTTTGGATTTACCGCATTGAACGATCCTAACAGTCGCCTTTATAATCCTACTCTTGCTGGGGGAGCATTATTAGATATAGGCATCTATCCAGTCTTCTTGACACAGTTGTTAAAAGGTCCTCCCGATCACATCAATGCAA
>CAZAXY010000018.1:30418-40252 GCA_964489125.1 uncultured Saprospiraceae bacterium | reverse complement strand
CGATGATTAGGTTGATATTATTCATTGCTATGTCCTACTTTATTGATGAATATTTGATTGAGCGTCGGTAAAATCTCCTGATAAGATTTGATTTCTATGCCTCTATTGATCAAGCCTTTGAGCAGCTCATTCGAGTTATGACCCTCATGTATCTGTATGATGAGAGATTTCTCGTTATCCTCAACGATACTAAAGCTATCGGCAAGAAGATCCTCAGGCATCTTACCGTCGAAGGCAATTTCAAATCGATTCGACTTATTCTCAGCCTTGATTTCTTCGACGTTGCCTTGGAGGATGATTTCACCTTGGTTGATAAGGGCAATTTCTTCACAGATCTGTTCTACTTGCTCCATCCTGTGGGTGCTGAAGATGATACTTGTACCCTTCTGGTTAAGTTCGTGAATTTCGTCTTTGATTAGGTTTGTGTTAATAGGATCAAGTCCAGAGAACGGTTCATCGAGAATCATCAGCTTAGGTTCATGAACTACTGTTGCTATGAATTGTACTTTTTGCTGCATCCCTTTGGATAACTCACCCACTTTCTTATCCCACCAGCTTGTAATTTCAAATTTCTCCAGCCAATTATTCAACTTCATGCGGGCATCACGTGGAGACAAGCCTTTGAGCCTTGCCAGATAGAGCAATTGCTCCCCGACTTTCATTTTTTTATAGAGACCACGTTCTTCAGGAAGATAGCCAATTACTTGTGGGCTGTTGATGTTGAGTTGCTCACCATCAATAAATATTTCACCCTCATCAGCACGTGTGATGCTGGTGATCATACGGATCATAGAGGTTTTTCCAGCACCATTGGGTCCGAGGAGTCCAAATATTTTTCCTTTTGGGACATCGAGGGTTACATTATTAACGGCGACATGGTTAGAGTATCTCTTAACTACATTTCGCAGTGATAGTACATTCATAATTATCTATTGGAGCTGTAAGATGGCAAATTAATTTGGGGTTTTATATAGCGTATAGACTAATCGCTCAAATCTATAGATAGAGTCATTAATCACAACTCTTAACGATTTATTCACACTCATTTTTCAATTCATCAGTCTTATCATTATATTGAAATAATTATCAAATCGACTTAAAAGACTTATCTCATGTTTAAATTCTACACAATTGTATTTGCCATGCTTTTCTTTAGCATGGGACTTAATGCTCAGATCACCGAGAAAGAATACAGAATGAGCGATGGCATACAAAATGCATTGCTAGTTGAATTACCAGGATCTTCCTCTAAAAAGGCAGAAGGGGTATGGAAAAACTTTGCTAAAGAATTTGGCAAGGTAGATCGCAATCGCAAGCAAAAGGAGTTTTATCTGTACGATGTGATCATCCCTGCAATCGATCAGGAGCAGACTATTAGTATTGCTACCAAATTTGAAGAGTTTGATGATTACACCAGAGCTTACTTTTGGATGAAGTCTGGAGATGACTATCTCAATTCAGATGCATATGAATCGCAAATTCAAGGAGCTCATCATTTCTTTACAGAATACGGATATGCTGTAGAAAAAGAAGTAGTGAAGGACGAGCTTAAATACGAAGAAGGCTCTTTGAAAGGCCTATCTAAGGATCTTGACAAACTCATGAGAGATGAAAAGAACTTATATAAAGATATCGAAAAGGCCAAGGAAACTATCCGTAAAGCGGAAGAAGCTCTGGTGAAAAATGCTCAAGAGCAAAAAGAGAAACAAGCTGAAATATTCAATCAAGAGGAAGTAGTCAAGATGGTCTCTCAGAAGCTTAATGATGTTGGCAAGAACTAATAGAATAACACGATTTCAAAATCTCCATACTGACTTTCCTATATTTTTCTGTAAAGAGATCATAGAATAAAAATTTATAATAAGTTATAAACAGGATAATAGAGCAATTGCTCTATTATCCTGTTCTTTTTAGCACTTGATTGTCAAGGATTTGTAGGGCAAAAAAATATTATTAACACCGAAGTAAGGGTTACTAACATGTACTAAAAGGCTTATCCACATAATCCTAAGAATTGCCTCGCTGACACATTTAGTTTATTTTAATATTTATTAGATAGTTTTGACGCTCGCTACACCTAATATTGAGTAGCATAAACTGTTAAAACGCTTTAAGGAAAAGGATGTCGGATAGCAATCCATTGAAGGTGGAAGGAGGTAACATGCGTACCGTAAAAAGAGATGCTGATGCAAATGCGCTGCTCTACGGACGAGTCATGCCACAAAGCATCAAATTAGAAGAAGCTGTCCTGGGCGCATTATTAGTAGATAGAGATGGACTCCCTTCAGTAATAGAAATTCTTAAGCCCGAGAGTTTCTACAAGGATGCGCACAATGAGATCTATGCAGTGATGCTTGACCTCTTTGAGAAGTCACAGCCAATAGACCTCCTTACAGTTCACGAAACACTCAAAAAGGCTAAAAAACTCGACAAAATAGGTGGTGTAAATTACCTCATAGAGCTTACCAATAAAGTGGCCTCTGCCGCTAATGTAGAATACCATGCTCGTATCATCGCTCAGAAATATATCCAAAGAGAGTTGATCAGAGTATCCACAGTAACTATCAAGGATAGCTACGAAGATGAAAAGGATGTATTCGAGTTATTAGATGAGGCGGAGCAACAGTTATATGAGATCACTGATACTAATCTTAATACTGGTTATGAGAAACTGAGCGCCCTTGCTGTAAAAGCGCGAAAGGAGATTGAAGCAATCAGCCAAAAAGATGAAGCGATTACTGGTGTCCCAACGGGATTTGATGATCTAGACAAGTTGACCTCAGGATGGCAGAAATCTGACCTTATCATCCTTGCCGCTCGTCCTGGTATGGGAAAGACAGCGTTTGTATTGTCTCTGGCTCTTAATGCCGCCATGTCTGGTCGAGGAGTAGCAATATTCTCGCTGGAGATGGCTAATCTCCAACTTGTACAACGTCTTATTTCCTCAGAAGCCGATATAGATAGTAGAAAACTACGTAATGGTCAGCTATCACAGGATGAATGGTTACGACTGAACGCCTCTATTGATAAGATGGCGGACACTCCGATATACATCGATGACACACCAGGTATTAATGTATTTGAGTTGAGGGCTAAGTGTCGCCGCCTCAAGCAAAATCATCAGATTGAGATGATCGTAATCGATTATCTACAGTTGATGACGGGTGCTCCCAATTCTAAAAAAGGTAATCGTGAACAAGAAATTAGTTCCATCTCCAGAGCGCTCAAAGGACTTGCTAAAGAGTTGAACGTACCTGTCATAGCGCTCTCTCAGCTAAGTCGATCGGTTGAAACCAGAGGAGGTAGCAAGCGTCCCGTGCTGTCAGATCTCAGGGAGTCTGGTGCAATTGAGCAGGATGCGGATATCGTGTCCTTTATCTATCGTCCAGGATACTATGAGATGGAAGAAGATGCCGATGTGCCTCAGGATCTTGCAGAGATCATCATTGCTAAGCATCGTAATGGTAGTCTTGATACGGTTAATCTTAGATTCGTGCCTCAGTTCGTCAGATTTGAGAATGGCAACTTCTCGCAGTTCAATCAACCTATGACTGGGATGGGGGATTTCAGAGATCCTATGACAGGAGCGGCGGCATCGCAGTCCTTTGTGACTAAGGGATCTAGGATTAATGTCGATGAAGAAGATATTCCATTCTAGACCGCACTTAAGCTAATAACTCAGATTACCAACCCAGTTATTGAACTAACTTGGTATAACTTTTCGATTTAGATCTTATGTCTTACGAACCCTACAGACTCAATAAGTATATTGCCCATAGCGGTGTGTGTTCTCGTCGTAAGGCGGCAGAACTCGTTAAAAATGGTGAGATCAAAGTCAACGATCAAATTAATAAAGACCCATCCTATTTAGTACAAGAAGATGACACCGTCAGCTATAAAGGCAAAAAGTTACGTCTAGAGAGGAAGAAAATATATATCCTCATGAATAAGCCGAAGAATGTGGTAACTACAACTGCAGATGAGCGAGCACGCAAGACAGTAATGGATATCCTTGAGAATAAGATCAAGGAACGCATCTATCCAGTAGGCCGACTCGATAGAAATACAACAGGCTTGCTCCTCATCACTAACGACGGAGATCTGGCTACTAAGCTTTCGCATCCTAAGCATGGAGTACGTAAGAGATATCATGTAATCCTTGACAAGCCTGTCACCGAAGACCATCTTAAATTAATCAAAAAGGGCTTAACACTCGATGATGGTAGGGCAGTCGTAGATGACATAGATTGGATCATCGGATCTGATAATTCTGAGGTTGGAATTGAGATACATATCGGCAAAAATCGCATAGTACGTCGCATCTTTGAGCATCTCGGCTATCATGTAGAAAAGCTAGATCGTGTCTATTATGGCGGCTTGACTAAGAAAGACCTTCCCAGAGGATGGTTCCGCCACCTGAAACCCAAAGAAATTATCATGCTTAAACATTTCAAAAGCTAATCAATGGAGAATATTGAATCACTTAAGTATCCGATAGGAAAGTTTCAGAGGCCAACCGCTCTTACTCAACAGGATCGAATCAAGCTGATTAAAAGCATCCAAAAATTACCTAAACGATTGACTAAGACAGTGGAGTATCTGTCTGAAGAGCAGTTGAATACCCCATATAGACCTGGTGGCTGGACAGTAGCTCAAGTGGTACACCATCTGCCTGATAGCCATGTAAATAGTTATATCCGATTTAAGTGGGCCCTCACTGAGGATACTCCAATTATTAAAGCTTATGACGAGAATCTGTGGTCAAAAACTCCAGATGCTACCACCACCGATATCAAGTCTTCGCTGCAGCTCCTCAAAGGTCTACACAAGCGATGGTCCCGAGTATTGACTAATATGACTGAGCAAGACTATGCCCGTGAACTGTCTCATCCCGAGTGGTCCAGTTACCTTTCTCTTGATACCATGTTGGCGCTATATTCCTGGCATTGTGACCATCACTTAGCTCATATACGGGAGTTGGTAAAGCGGGAGAGGTGGTAGTGTCTTGCTCTTATCGAGTTGTTTTATGAGAGGTTCATTATTTTTTACTCTTAGGAATGCCTGTTTTATCATTTCGTATCTGATGTGAAATCACCATTTTAGATGCCATGAGAAATCTTTAATTACAAAATATTAGATTATTAGGATCACTGCGATGATCTTATTTGTATATTTATTGTCAAATAAGGAAGAATTGCTCAGAAAAATTTCTAAAAATCAGGTATTAGATAGAATACGCTTTGAGAATCCGTGGTGGAAGAACGGACAGATAGAGAGTGATTATGACGAAATGAATCGAAGACTATATTTTGACTTATTTAAGCCATTAGTATCTAATAATGATGTGCGAAGGGCTGTCGTATTAATGGGACCTCGTAGAGTAGGAAAGACTGTGATGTTATATCATATGGTTCAGGATCTTATTAATGGGGGTCATAACCCTAAGAAAATTGCTTTTATTACTATTGAGAATCCTATTTACAATAATGTAGTCTTAGATGATCTCTATAAGTTGTCCAAAGAGGCAAGTGGCGACCAATCAGGTGAAGATTGGGTCATTATATTCGATGAAATTCAATATTGTAAAGATTGGGAGCTCCATCTAAAGACTTTGGTTGATAGTTATCGAAATGTAAAATTTGTTGTTTCTGGTTCAGCTGCTGCCGCACTCAATTATGCCAGTACTGAGAGTGGCGCTGGTAGGTTTACTGATTTCTTGCTACCACCATTAACCTTCTATGAGTATATACATCTTAAGGGCTATGACACATTAATAAACCCAACACTGATCGAGTGGAGCGGCATGGAAATTGAATTTTTTACAACCCCTTTTATCAATGATCTCAATGAACACTTCCTTGATTACATAAATTTTGGAGGTTATCCTGAGGTTATTTTTTCAGATACTATCAAGAGTAATCCAGGCCGCTATATAAGACAAGATATTATTGATAAAGTCTTGTTGAGAGACCTGCCGAGTATCTACGGTATAAATAACACTCTTGAACTCAACTCTCTTTTCACAACAATATCATATAATACTGGCGCTGAATTTTCTTTAGAAACTTTAAGTAAAGAATCGCAACTGCCCAAGAATACTATTAAGAGATATCTTGAATATTTGGAGGCCGCATTTCTAATCAAGAAGGTCAGTAGGATAGATCAAAGCGGGAAAAGATTTAAGCGAGAGAATTATTTCAAGCTATACTTAACTAATCCTTCCTTGCGTAGCGCACTTTTTTCTCCTATTTCTGCCAATAGTGAGCACATTAACTTGATGGTTGAAACCGCTATTTTTTCTCAATGGATGCATAGAGATTGGTTCACTCCATGGTATGCTCGTTGGAATAAGGGAGAAGTTGACTTAGTTGAACTGAGTTCACTATTAAAACCGGCATGGGCGGTTGAAATAAAATGGACCGATCGGTATTTCACTAAACCTAACGAACTGAAGAGTCTGATAAGCTTTTGTAAAGAAAATGGGATATCAAACCCAATTGTAACTACAGTTAATATTGCTGGAAATAAATCATTTCAAGGTTTGAATTTTCAATTTGTACAGGCAGCTTGTTATGCTTACACAGTTGGCAGAAAAACTATTCAAGAAAAAGCAAGCCATTTAAAGGAGGGATTACCCTTTTCTTAGCTACCCCTTACCAATATCAGCCATCATTTTAAATAGCATGTTAGGCGCAAACCGCTTAGCCTGTGCTGCGAGCTTAGTTTTACCTTCTGCAATAAGAAGTTCCTTTTTACTTTTTTTGATGCCCTTGACGATGATGCTCACACATTTCTCAACAGGCATACCATCTGCTATGAGTGGATCCATGACACCATGAGTACTTCCATCACCGACCATTGCATTCACTGATATGTTCGTCTTGACGAAGCCTGGTGTTACGTTGAGCACCTCAACTCCAAACTGTGCATTTTCGGCTCTGATTGCATCCATGAATCCAATGATCGCATGTTTAGCGGCACAATATGCCGTACGCATAGGCACGCCAATCTTACCAGCAACACTGCTGATGGTAACATACATGCCGCTCTGCTGAGCTATAAATGACGGCAATAATGCTTTTGTCATAGCAACCTTGGAGAAGTGATCCAGTTCCATGATCTTGCGATCGACTTCAATTGATGTGTCTATAGCTTTAGAGCGTTGTGATATACCAGCATTGTTGATGAGTATATCAATATGGCCTACCTGTTGAAGAACTTCTGTTACTTTTTCCGGCACCTGATCAACTTGCATAAGGTCCATCGGGACTATCCAATGTTCATCACCCTTGAGTTCAGTCTTTAGCGCTCGGAGTTTGTCTTCACTTCGTGCGGTGAGGATGATACGTGCACCTTCTTGCGCTAGCTGAATGGCAAGTTCTTTACCAATACCACTTGAAGCACCAGTGATCCATACGATTTTATTGTTAAGGTCTTTCATTGTAAGAATTTGTATTTTATTAGGCAATAGCCATCTGTTCTTCTACCACTTTGCGGATTTTGACCCGAACATTCTTATGATAAGGTGTCTTCGCAAGTGGGTCGCAATAGGTAGCTTTAGTTAAGATATTAGGCATAGCACCTTTCTCCTTATAGGAGTGCCCTTTCCCATAATTTAGCCCTTTCCCATGAGGCATAGAGAGCACACCAGGACGAACTTCATCAGTGACATTGGCTATAATGTATATGCTTCCCGAAGAACTTGTGAGTTCTACACTATCTCCTTCGATAATGCTATATTTTGCGGCGTCCTTCGGATTGATTTTGAGACGACCGTCTTGGTCTGTCTTGGCCCAATCGATATTGCGAATTATGGCATTGGCATTGTAGGTGCGTCGTTCTCCTGCTATTAGATTAAATGGATATCCTTTTTCAATCTCATCTTGATCCTTAAGAACTTCGGGTAGCTTAGTAAGCCAATCATTTAGAAGTTCTGCTATATATAGATTGACTTTTTTGTCTTTAGTCTTCATGAGACCCCAGACGTCGTCATAGTCGTAAGCACTAACTTCGATACCAGAGTCGGTTTCAAGTATTTTATTGAACATGATCTCACCGAGTTGAGCTCCCTTACCTTCTATACCTGCTTTTCTGATGGCTTGAGGATATTTCTGTGCATAAAGTTGTGCGGCCATCCAGATGAATGCAGCACTGCCTGCTCCATCGGGCATCGTTTCACCCAATGATTCTCTTAATGCAATGGGTCCATAGCCATTCATCTTTGGATTGGTCATGACTGCCTGCATGAATGAATTCTGAAATATGCTTTGACCTGGATTTTGCTGATCCTCGATTGCCGCTGCTTTAAGATCAGTCAAGTCCATATTATCCAGTGCCCCCATCGCTCGCAGTAGTCTGGTGTATATCTCAGGCTCCGGCAGTGTCCCTTCTAGAGGCTCGAATATCGGCTTTCGTAGTTGAAAAAAGTTTTCGGTGAAGAATGCCGCCTCATACTTTTCATACTGATTGGATGCAGGTAATATAAAATCTGCCTCCATCGCCGTCTCAGTCATCGCCACATCTATCACGACCATGATGTCAAGCTTCTTATAAGCTTTGATTTGTGCATGTGTGTCTACCCAATTTAGAACCGGATTACAGGAGTCTACGATTAAGGCTCTAAGCCTGTCAGGATGATCGGTATCAATCTCTTGTGCAAGTACGTTGGGTGGATATACCCTAGCAATTTCTCTGGCACCTGTGACCATAGTGGTCCTCCCTCCTTCATCAATATCTTGAGAGTGACCAATGAGCGGGACAAACCATGAGGCAAGATGGTTGGTGCCATGCTTATTAAAGTTGCCAGTCAAGAGAAACAACAATCTCTTAAGATAGGAATTGAGCGTACTATTCAAGCTCATCTCTATACCGAGATCTGACCTAATTGCTACAGTCTTTGCAGCCGCCATTTTGCGGGTCACCTCGAGAACTTGATCATAATCGACCCCAGCAATATCGATATATTCCCGGATCGGGATATCCATAAAAAATGGCTTCACCTGATCATAGCCATTGGTATGATGTGCGATGAACTTATGATCAATAAGATCTTCTTGAATGATAATGCCCAGCATGGCAGACATCAACCAAGCATCTCTTCCTGGTTTCACCTGTATGAAATGGTCAGCCTTCTTGGCGGTTTCTGTTTCTCTAGGATCGATGACTACAAGAGTTCTATTCTTATCCCTTGAGATTTCGCCAATCACTCGTTTTGCACGAGCCATGCCATGGGATTGAATTGGATTAGCGCCAATGATTACACCAAATTCTGCGTCTTGGATTGGTTCCGTGTATAAGACATTTTGCTTGCCAAAGAGCTTTCCATGGACCCAGAAATTACCAGTCTTCTCCTGTGCAATCGAGGAATATATATAAGGTGTTTTCAGTGCACGACGTAAGGCGACACCATACATCTGCGCTAGGTGGTTGCCTTGTCCACCGCCGCCGGCATAGGCAATACTCGTTCCTCCGTGAGCATCTCTCACAGAGACAAGCCTATCCGCAATTTCTTTAATTGCAGTATCCCAATCGATTTCTTCGAAACTACCGTCTGCCTTCCTGCGCAGTGGGCTGGTGAGCCGCTCCTGATTCATATAGTAGTTAAGCCTCGTTGCTTTTTGACAGATATATCCTTGTGAGCTGGGATGATCTTTGTCACCTGTTATCTTGACAAACTGTCGTTTCTCATGATCCACTTCGATGTTGATGCCGCAGTTGACTGAGCAAAGTATGCAGGCGCTTTTGTGAGTAGTAGTAGACATAGCAATTACATTTATTAGCAGGAGTCAGCTGACTTGTCAGCTAATTCCCAGAAAGTATCTGATTTATCTTCGT
>CAZAXY010000018.1:0-30318 GCA_964489125.1 uncultured Saprospiraceae bacterium | reverse complement strand
CAGGAGTCAGCTGACTTGTCAGCTAATTCCCAGAAAGTATCTGATTTATCTTCGTCAGGTCTATCGAGACATGGAAAATCTTTTTCAATTAGGATGTGGAGTTGATTGTCATTTGGTAAATCTAAGTATTGTTCGATACTTACCTGATTTGTATTGATCCATTCATTTGCAAGACCCGTTGGCAGGCTAATTTTAATAGAGTTACCGTCAAATGCCGCCTCACAATTTGTAATCATATCATTGATATGCAGCATTGACTTGAGATCATGACCGCTTGGAAAGCTTATGGATTCCTCTATTATCCCTCCACTCTTCAACGTGTCAATTTCTGACTTTCGGAGTCTATATCTGATACTATTGTGAGTAGTACGAACCTTCATAAATGCCTATGCCTTTCTGCGACCGAAAGTTAAGTTAATCTTTTCATCACGTATTGTAAAGGTGAATAATAGGCGACTCGATTATTACTATACTATGAAATTTCTCTTTCTAAAATGGAGTAAAGAGCTTGTGCGTGTTTCTCCCAGCTAAAAGCTTCTGCTCGTTTTAGGCCTTTTTCTGTGAGAGAAGATCTCAATTCTACATCTTGAACAAGTTGAGAAATGGCGTTGCTAATCTCATCTATTGACATCGGATTAACGTAGAAAGCTGCTTCATCTGCTACCTCCGTCATGGCAGAATCGGCTGAGGTTATCACTGGAGTGCCTGCCGACATAGCCTCTAGAATGGGTAGACCAAATCCTTCGTATAGTGCTGGGTAAATTAACGCTACAGCGCTATTGATCAGGGCATTTAGATCACCGTCGAAATAGTCCAAATGAATGATATCCTTCTTAATCTTTGACTGAGTTAATTGTTTTTCGATAGCTTTTGAATACCACGCCAGGCGCCCAGCGAGGACTAATTTTATAGGACTATCGATTCTTATCTTGAATTGCTCAAAAGCCTGAATGAGTCTATCGATGTTTTTCCTAGGATGTAATGAGCCCACGTATAGGATATACTCATAGTTATTGGCTTGATCCTGTCTAAATGCTGAGATTTGATCGTCATTGAGCGGATAGAATTCTGTAGATCGTCCATTTGGAATGACAGTGATTTTGTCTGGGTTAATATCATAAATGTCCAGTATCTCCTCCTTGGTGAACTTAGAAACTGTTACGATTTGATCTGCTCGATGATGATATTTAGTAGAATTTTTCTTGTGAAACCTGACGTGAGATTTTTGCACATATTGTGGATGTCGTTCGAATACAATATCATGTACAGTCATAATCGTAGGTACGCTCGATTTCAAGCTGATCATTCCTTCAGGACTGAAGAATACATCAATAGAATCTTTGTGTAGTGCACGGGGTATCAAGTGTTCAAACCATATATACCATAGGATTGGGTGGCGAGGCTGAATAATCAAATTATGGTAAGAGACATTTGGTCCATATTCAGAAACATCGATGTCTTTTTGATCGACATAGAGGATGATTCCATCATTTGGATATAGATGACTCAGACTCTTGATGACTTCGTGAGTATATCGCCCTACGCCTTCCGTAATTTTCTTTCCAAGCAATCGTGCATTAATCCCTATCCTCATCTAAACGACTATCATATCTTGAAACTCAACATCATATTGGCTCATTAAATTGCTCCAATCATACTTCATGATATGGGCAATTAGAGCTTCGGTATGCAGTGGTCTTTCAATAATTCTATCCAATTGCTCATAAAGATGATGTTCTGAATGATAGAGCAAATCGCTGTGAAACTTCTGAGGGATATGTGCTGGATATGCCAGTCTATTAGGAAGAAGGGGTATACACCCGGCGTAGATAGATTCAACAACACTGATACCAAAGAAATCTTGATTACTGGTCACGATGGATACATCAGCCTGAGAAAGTAAGTCCCAGTATTGTTGTCTGCTCTGAGCATATCCCCAATGGATTAGTTCTGAAGAAAAAGTCTGCTGTATCTTGTCAAATGCGGCTGGCCGCTTCTGATATTCCTTACCACATACGATCAGATTGAAAGAAATACCCTTATTGCCTAGATGTATCAGAGCCTTATAAAACAGCTCCGGATTCTTATCGGTTTCCCAACGATGATTCCAAAGTATAGTGAGCTTGTCCGAAGTCTTCTTGATAAGTCCTTTAGGAAAATCTAATCCAATAGGCAGAACTTTGCTCTTTGCCCTAATGTCATTAATATGCTCAGACAAGCCAGAGGATGGAAATCGTTGTAAGAACTCAGGTAGCGCATTGAGAAATGAAGTCCTGTGATAAGCTGAATTAAAATAGACTCGATCACTTACAATGGCCGAAGTAAAGTTAATCCAACCATAGTGATGATCACGATCGAGGGAGATGTCAGGATCAGTATTGCTCCAAGGATAGGTGATCTGATTTTCATGAAAATAAATAGCTGTTGGTTTTTCTCTATGATGGGTGTTTAATGAGCTCTTGAATAGACCTAAATCTACCATATCTGTGACTAAGAACAGGTCATAATCAGATTTCGATTCATTGATTGGCTGCGCCAAACTAAGTGCTCCCGATGCCATCTTCCACTTCCAATGTATAGGGCTGAGTGCGTAGATATCAATATCATGACTTGAGTGATTTTGGAGACCTGTAGACCAAAGTTTGTGGCTCAGATCGTAGAAGGGATCTACTAAAGCTATACGCATCATGCAAAATATAAATCCTATTAAATATTATTTATAGACTCTTAGTAATTTGGCGATATGGGACAACAACGGAGAGTAGAAACTGATGTGTTAATCATTGGAGCTGGTGTGGCGGGATTATCCGCAGCGATTAAGTTAGCCATGCACAAACCAGACTTGGATATCACTATAATCACCAAGACTAATAAGACGACCAGCAATACCAGTTGGGCTCAGGGGGGTATCGCTTCGGTCTGGGACTTTAGCGTGGATGGATATGACAAGCATATTGAAGATACCCTGATAGCCGGTGATGGTCTCTGTGATCCCGAGATCGTATCAATTGTGGTTAAGGAAGGTCATGAGAGGGTCAAGGAAATTATTGATTGGGGTGCTCGATTTGATAAGGAAGATGATGGTGATTACAATCTCGGAATGGAAGGTGGTCACTCTGAGAACCGAATCTTGCACTACAAGGATATAACTGGCTGGGAAGTCCAAAGATCACTCAATGAGAAGGTTAAAGAGTTTCCCAATGTCAAACTTGTCGAACATTACTTCGCACTTGACATCATCACTCAGCACCATCAGGGTAGAAATATCACTCGCCTCGTCCCCGATACTGAGTGCTATGGAGCCTATGTATTCAATAGTGACACAGAAGACATCGATACGATCATGGCCAAGGTAACAGTCATGTGTACGGGTGGTGCAGGGCAAATATATAAGAATACGACTAACCCTGTAATCGCAACAGGTGATGGCATATCTATGGTATATCGCGCCAAAGGAAGAGTGGCTAATATGGAGTTCGTTCAATTTCATCCGACGGCTCTCTATCAAAACACTGGAGAAAATCCCGACTTCCTAATCTCGGAGGCTGTCCGTGGTATGGGAGCGATACTAAAGACTCCAGATGGTCAGGAGTTCATGCATAATTATGATGAGCGACTATCTCTGGCGCCGAGGGATATCGTAGCTAGAGCTATAGATAATGAAATGAAAGTTACGGGTGCAGACCATATGAGTCTGGATTGTAGGCATCTAGATCATGAGGAATTTTTAGAACATTTCCCTAACATCTATGAGAAGTGTAAGAGTGTGGGTATAGATCCTTTCGTCGATCTAATTCCGGTAGTTCCAGCTTGTCATTATATCTGTGGAGGTATACTTGTTGACGAGTGGGGCAGGAGTTCTGTTAGAAACTTGTACGCAGCAGGAGAATGCACTTGCTCAGGACTTCATGGCGCCAATCGCTTGGCATCTAACAGTTTGCTCGAAGGACTGGTATTTGGTCATCGGGTTGCGATGGACATTGCTGAGAAGTTAGACCATATCGACCTCACCAAAGATGTTCCTGATTGGGATGCTGAGGGCACCTCTAAGCCTCATGAGATGGTCTTGATCACCCAAAGTTGGAAAGAACTCAAAGAAATCATGAGCTATTATGTCGGTATCGTACGTACTAATGTCAGACTGCGCAGAGCCGATAATCGCTTGTTCCTACTTTATGAAGAGACAGAGAAGCTTTACTCCAAGACTACCATCTCACCACAACTATGTGAATTGAGAAACTTGATCACTATTGCTTACCTCGTAACTAAGGGAGCCGAGATGAGAAGAGAAAGTCGTGGGTTGCATTACAATACCGATTATCCATCGCACTTTGACTATCTGGAGATGACATATATGTAGAACTTAGTATCGAGTATCGAGTATCGAGTATCGAGTATCGAGTATCGAGTGTGACGAGTTGTAGGTTTGAGAAGCTCTTTATCAGATTACTTTCAACTTTCAATCTTTCCTCCTAATGCGCTTCGAGCCAGTTCGCCCCAACGTCTGCCTCTACGACGATTGGCACCTTGAGTTCAGGCAGAGCGTTTTTCATTCTATTCTCGACGAGTTCTTTTACCCTATCCTGTTCTGGCTTGTATACATCGAATACCAGTTCATCATGGACTTGCATGATCATTTTAGATTTATAGCCACCAGAAGTAAGTGCCTGATCAATCTGAATCATGGCGATCTTAATGAGATCTGCAGCTGTTCCTTGGATAGGTGTATTGATCGCCATACGTTCTGCATTACTACGAGCGAGTGAGTTACGGCTATTGATATCTCTCAAGTGGCGCTTTCGACCTATAAGCGTCTTCACATACCCTTCCTTACGAGCGAAGTCCACAGTTTCCTCCATGTACTTTTTTAATCCTGCATACTGCCTAAAGTAGCTATCGATAAGTTCCTTGGCTTCTGATCTCTTGATGCCAAGCTGTCTTGACAGATTTGTAGATCCTGCGCCGTAGATGATCGAGAAGTTTACTGTCTTAGCATTGCGGCGTTGATCAGGTGTAACTTCTTCTAGAGGCACACCATATACACCTGCGGCGGTAGCAGCGTGAATGTCATGACCCTTGATGAATGCGTCGAGCATGTTTTTCTCCTGGCTGATCTCTGCGATTAGTCTCAACTCTATTTGGCTATAGTCTGCGGCCATAAGAATGTGATCATCATCCCTTGGAACAAATGCTTTTCTAATCTCTCGACCTGCTTCATTTTTGATGGGTATGTTTTGGAGATTAGGGTTTTCGGAGCTTAGTCTTCCTGTTGCAGCTCGGGCTTGATTAAAGGAACTGTGTATAAGGCCAGTGCGCTCATTGATCATATTTGGGAGCGCATCGACATATGTGGATTTTAGCTTAGTGAATTTGCGATACTCCAGGATATCATTGACGATATCGTGATGTACAGAGAGCTCTGTGAGCTTCTCAACATCAGTAGAGTATTGCCCTGTCTTAGTCTTGCGCCATCGATATGGGATTTCTAATTTGTCAAATAGTATTTCGCCGACCTGTCGAGGGCTCGCTATATTGAATTCCTGACCCGCTTTCTCATAGACAACCTCTCGCTTACTGAGGATGATGCCATGTAGTTCTGTAGAGTAGTTATTTAGAAATTCTTTGTCAACTTTTACGCCATTACACTCGATCTTGGAGAGCACCGATATTAGCGGCATCTCAATCGTATCAAATAGCTTAGTCAGTTTTTCTTCCTTCAACTTAGGTTCAAACTTGTCCTTAAGTCTAAAGGTGATATCGGCATCTTCTACAGCATAGTCGACGACTTCCGAAACTTCAACAGTGCGCATTGATTTCTGCTTAGGTCCACGCTTGCCGATGAGCTTTTCAATAGGCACCATGCTATAGCCCAGGTAGCTCTCCGATAAATAATCTAATTTATGCCTGAGGTCTGGCTCTAGGAGGTAGTGGGCTATCATCGTATCAAAAAACGGGCCCGCCACATCTACCCCATACCACTTAAGCACATTGATATCATATTTCAGGTTCTGACCAATTTTGGTTTTAGAGCTGTCTTCAAGAATTCCTTTGAACCTGTTTACTATGTCTCTTGCCGTATGTTGATCTTCTGGTATAGGGACATAGTATCCAGTCTCTGGTCCCCATGAAAATGCCAAACCAACTAACTCGACACTATGAGCATCAAGACCTGTTGTCTCGGTATCAAAACAATAGAGTGACTGAGCAGCTAGCTTTTCAATTAACTGCTCAATCTCAGCTTCATTATCCGCAAGCAGATAATCATGTTTACTATTGTCAAGATTGTTCTTGACGATCTCAACTGGGGCAGCTTGTGCCGTTCCAGCTGTACCGCCGAACAAGCTGGCCTGTTCACCCTGAACACCCTCGCCGAGAATTGATCGAGAGATCGATCTAAACTCCAAATCATCAAAAAGTTCTTTGAGTTTATCCCTATCAAAGTCTTCGATCTTATAGGTCTTAGCATCAAACTGTATTGGCACCTCAGTATTAATCGTTGCCAACTGCTTGGATAGCAATCCTTGTTGTGCGAACTCTATTACCTTTTCTTGTTGTTTCCCTTTAAGTTTATCAGTGTTCTCAATGAGTCCTTCCACACTATCATAGAGCTTCAATAGCTTGACAGCGGTTTTGGCTCCTATACCTGGGATACCGGGAATGTTATCCACGCTATCTCCTTGTAAACCGAGTATGTCAATAACCTGCTCTACTTTAGCGATATCCCACTTTTCCAAAATCTCAGGAACACCGAGTATGTCAATCCCATTTCCTTGACGGCTGGGTTTATACATGAATATGTTGGGAGATACCAGCTGTGCGAAGTCTTTGTCTGGAGTAACCATAAACACTTTGAAGTCTTCCTTTTCTGCTTGCTTCGCAAGTGTTCCAATCACATCGTCTGCCTCGTAGTTGTCTATGCAGACAATAGGAATGTTGAATGCTTTGACAATTGACTTGATATAGGGTAAAGCTATAGTAATATCTTCTGGTTGTGCATCACGGTTAGCCTTGTAGGGCTCGTACATCTCATGCCTGAAGGTCTTGCCATGTGGATCAAATGCCACAGCCAGGTGACTGGGCTTTTGGCGGGAGATCATATCCCATAGTGTCCGAACGAATCCTGTGATTGCTGAAGTGTTTATCCCTTTTGAGTTGATCAAAGGTCTATTAATAAAAGCATAATGAGAGCGATAAGTGAGGGCGTGGCCATCTATCAAGAAGAGCTTCTTTTCTGACATGTAAGACTTGATTATGTGGGAGCCAAAAATAAAAAAAGCCCATCCCAATTGCTCAGGATGGACTATGATATCAACAAGAATAAAATCGGGTAACGTAAATCTACACGGTCACTCTCTTCTATCCAAATATTTTTTTATTAAAAGTCAAAATTATAGGGTATATGCTAGGCCAATAGACCAGAAGCTCTGTACATCTGGGCTCTCGAATTCAGCATTTCTTATGCCGAAGTTGAAACCAACGCCTATTCCGTTCCAAATATCAAATGATAATCCGTTGATCCAAGTATACTCGAATAAGGTAGGATCGTTACTGCCATAAGGAATGAATGAGGTCAAAGTTGAGTTATACGCTACTTTACCAAAATTACGGTTATAGTCAGCTCTAAGTTTAGCACCTAACGCTCCAGTAGTGGAAAAATCAGCTCCATCCGCAGGAAATGCTATATGATAGTTTAAAGGGTGAATCACAACTACTAAGTCATCAATATCTGGAGTCCAAGTAACTCCAACTCCAATATCAAAGGTACCTGGTTCCAAGAAATTTTCTATTGATGTATTGAGTTCAGCTAACCCGGATACTGCCCAATATTCACTGAGTCTCAGTCCGTATAGAGAAGAAAGGTTTAGGATGTCTACGGTACCATTATCAAATAAACCATCATCTTCCTCGGTCAAATCACTATTAGATATATCGATGTCCGTCCATGCCTTAGTTAGGAGACCTTTATTTCTCCAAAAGTTATTTTCATTGACATTGTTAGCCCAGCCAGCAAGAGATATACTTAATCCCGAAGATGTTGCATCTGGATTAGGATTAGCAATCCATCCGTTAGAGTTATTGAAGTCAAATCCAATCTGTCCTGAATAACCTTTGATCCATCCAGCATTTTTTTCTATTTGCGCTTCTAGACCAGCTACTTCGGCAGCAAGTCCATCCACTACTGCTTGAGCATCAGCAAGTTCTGCTGCTTTTGCTTTTAGATCCTCATCAAGAGTCTGACCCCATGATGTACCAAAAGCGCATACGGCTATCAAGCAAAGGGTAAAAATTCGTTTCATAATGTGCTTGTTTTAAAATAATTAGTTCAATCGTTTATTTATAAATAGAAATTTTCTCGTTTAGTAGCATTTTGAGAGGATACACTATGTGACGATCCTCGCTCAGAATAGTAACACTGTTCTTATCCATATTTATGATTTCTCCTTTGACATTGTCAAGCTCTATAACATCTCCAACCGCTACCTTGCCATTGGCATAAAAAGAGGCCAAAAAGTTGCCAACTGAGTCCTTAGAAGCCAACCCATAGCCTATTGCAAAAGCTAAGATTCCGCCTCCGATGACTATCGAAATATTCTGCTCTAAAAATGCTGTATTGATTTCTGCTTGAGCAATAGCGGAAATAACCACATTAATGAATAAGAAGTAAAACAAGAATGAAGAAATCATCTTGGCTGAAGGCAAGCCGAGAGATGTGAGCGTGGTTTCCACAATGCCTCTGATGCCATCGGCTAGTAAGATTCCAAATATTAATATGATAAATCCTACTATGAGTTTAGGCACTAGGTTGAACATGCCTGTTACAAGGTTAGAGATAGCAGGCATATTAAGTACATCAGTAGCAGCTACCATGAAGAATAGGAGTAAGAAATAATAAATGATCTTACCAAAGATTTTAGAGAGCTTAATTTTGAGGTTGGCTTTTTGAAAGATATCTATCTCAGCTAATTTTTCTCCGAATTTATCAATCTGGATCTTTTCCAATAGTTTGACTACTACTCTCGAAACTATCTTGGCAATAATGAATCCAACAATAAATATTGTGAGGGCACCCACAAAATTTGGGATGACTTCGACAAATTGGTTCCACAACTTAATTAACGTTTCTGTCATAAGGCTTAAGTCCATTGTTTGTATTTTTTTGAGTTGGCAAGTATTTGATTGATCAATTAAATTTTCTATTCCTCTTCCTCTTTTTCAGGAGGAGTTATTCCCAAGAGGGTACTAAGAATTCGTGGTATATACATCTCTATTAGCTCCCCAAAGAATCCCCATAGATCCTTTCGGCCATCCACATTGTGTTTAACTTTCGTATCATATTTCTCAAATTTCGATTCGTTTTCTCGCTGTAATTTTTCAAAAGAATTCTTGTCCTGCTCAGCCATCTTCAATAGTTTTTGTACTGTTTCCTGTACACCTTCATAAATTTCTCCTTGGCTCTCTTGATCTTCATTTTAATCGCACTTTCAGACTTATCCTTGATAGATGCGATGTCCTTGATTGAAAGTCCATCTAAGTACTTCATGAGTAGTATGGACTTGTCCTCAACATTGATCATTTCAAGGATCTTCTTTAGTCGCTCAAGTTTTATTTCCAGCAAAAACTTGTCGCTCACCTCGTCCTCCACATCTGATAGCATTGACACGTCATCCATAAGGATGCTTTTATCTTTTTTCGCTTTGCGAATGCTATCAATGCAGAAGTTGTAGGTAATCGAATAAACCCAAGTAGAGAATTTTGAATTTCCGCTGAACTTGTTTAGGTTCAACAGGATCTTCATCATAATATCTTGGGTAGCGTCTTGTGCTTTGAATTCATCACGAAGTAAGGTCAAGCACTTTCCGAAGATTTTAGCAGAATATCGATTATAGAGGATGTCAAAATAATATGGATTCTGACTCTTCAGGTATTCTGCTATTACCTCTTCATCTGAAAGCGAGTTTCTTTTACTTTGTGATAAGAGCGCAAAGAGTACCTTTAACATGGTTATAGTAAGACGTATTTATGCGCCAAAGTTACTTATTACTTCATATTAATCGCCTTTGATGAGAGTTCTTCTAACTATTTATACAATTTTGTTTGCATGTGTTTTCTTATCGGCTCAATCAGACGAGGATGCGCGCATGATTAAAAGCATCCATGATAATATATTGACTGATGGAAATTGCTATGATTGGCTGTATCACCTTTCTGAAGAAGTTGGTGGGAGATTAGCTGGATCTGCGGAGTCTTTGGAGGCTGTAGACTACACGGCTGAGGTACTTGCAGAACTATCTGATACAGTTTACAAGCAGTTGTGCGCTGTACCTTATTGGACTCGTGGACAGCCTGAACAGGTTGCGATCACCAATCTCGACATTGGCACTGACCTAAAACTGGACGCACTCGCACTCGGCAATTCTATAGGAACAGGGAGCTCTGGTGTTGAAGCACCAGTAGTAGAAGTTAAGACACTAGATGAAGTGCGAGCTTTAGGGCGGGATGGGATAGAAGGGAAGATCGTGTTCTACAATAGACCTATGGATCCAACTCAGATAAGAACATTCTTTGCCTATGGTGGTGCAGTTGACCAAAGAGTCAATGGGCCTGCGGTGGCTGCTGAATATGGCGCTGTAGGAACCTTAGTGAGGTCCATGACGACGCTGACAGATGATATCCCGCATACCGGAGTCACTCGTTATAAAGAAGGAGTTCCACAGATTCCTGCTGTTGCAATTAGTACAATGGATGCCGACAGACTATCTGAACATCTCCTGCAAAAAGATATCACTGTTCGTATGGAGACTCATGGCCAGATGATTGATCTGCAACGAGCCTCATATAATGTTGTAGCAGAAATCAAAGGGTCGACCTATCCAGATGAAATCATTTTAGTAGGAGGGCACTTAGATTCCTGGGATGTAGGAGGTGGAGCACATGATGATGGAGCAGGATGTGTACATGCAATGGAGGTGTTTAGTGCTTTTCAAAAATTGGATTATCAACCTAAGCGTACCATAAGATGTGTTCTATTCATGAATGAAGAGAATGGCCTTGGTGGCGGCTTAGCATATGCGGCGGCTTCAAATGAAAATGGAGAGTATCATATGGCAGCCATAGAATCTGATGCTGGAGGATTCTCGCCTAGAGGATTTAGCTGTGATGCTACGGACGAAGCATTTGCGCCGCTCTACAGGCAAGTTATTGAATGGCAATCGCTATTAGAGCCCTACGGCCTACACCTAAGTAAGGGAGGGTCGGGTGCTGATATTAGTCCATTAAAAGATCAGAACGGATTGCTCTTTGGCTTAAGACCTGATTCGCAACGATATTTTGACTATCACCATACTAGAACTGACCGCATTGAGGCTGTCAATGAAAGAGAACTCAAGCTCGGCGCAGCTGCTATGACGAGCCTTGTATATTTATTGGATAATCATGGACTGACTAAAACTGCGGATGAGTAAACAAAGCGTGACTCTACACAATAAGAGTTTTAATATATATATCAGTGATGAAGAGATAGCACAGATCAATCAATCACTGGCAGAACAAATCAATCCTCTCTATATAGATAAGGTACCTATTGTACTCTGCATACTCAATGGCTCATTCATATTTGCCGCAGATCTTGTGAGGCAATTCAACTTTAATCTAAAGATGGAGTTCGTGAGGTATTCATCGTATGAGGGTACCGGCTCTACGGGCACAGTTACTAAAATACTCGGGCTCAAATCCGAGATTAAGGGTAAAGATATTATACTCATTGAGGATATTGTAGATACTGGACTCACGTTGTCGATGGCGATCAAGGATCTCTGGTCTCAAGAACCGAACTCTATAAGAATTGTCAGCCTACTCCTTAAACCTGAAGCTCTGAAATACGATATCCCTGTTGACTTCGTCGGTAAGAGTATTCCTAACAAGTTTGTTGTGGGTTATGGTCTTGACTATGATGAATTGGGCAGAGATTTGCCAGCGATCTATCAGCTCAAGGAGTAATATTAGAGAAAGCTTGCCAGTAATGCTATTTGGTCATTTATCTCAACAGCTTGGATACCGCTCTTAAGGAGTTCACATTGTGTATTGCAGAGAATATATCTATATAAGGTAAGCATAGCTGCATTGCTTTAGTCTCAGGAGAGTAATTAGGATTACCGGCCAATGGGTTCAGCCATATTAGTTTGTGACTCTTTTTGTGTAGATAGCGCATAGAATTCTCTAATAGATTCAGTTCTCCAGTATCCCAACCATCACTTACAATGATCACAATTGAGTCCTTATTCAAAACACGGTCGCCATATTTTGTCCTAAACATGTCTAGTGAAGCACCTATACGAGTACCTCCTGACCAGTGCGGCACCTGGTCTGAAAGATTTTCTAATACACGATCATAGTTGCCATCTCTCAAGATTTGGCTTAAGGAAACTAGCTGTGTACTGAATACAAATGTTTTTAGTTGTTGAACGACCTGTTGAAAACTATACATAAACTCTATCAAGAACTTACTGTACAGCTCCATCGATTTGCTGACATCGCAGAGCATGATGATATTGACCTTGCGCTTTTGCTGTTTTTTAAAAAGTAAATGGTCTATACCTCCTCCTTTGCGCATTGATTGCCGGATCGTGTTTTTTACATCAATTGTTTTTTGAGTGTTGGATCGAGCAAAACGGCGACTGGGGCGATTGGCTAATTTCTGTGCTATAACACTGATGATTTCGGACAAGATCTTATGATCATCTAGTTGAAACTTAGCAAAGTCTTTTTTCCCAATCATCTCAAGAGCACTGTAATAAGCGATCTCTTCCTTTTCTTCGATGCGTCCACCGTACAACCAATTCTTTAGTGCTTGTAATGATGGTGTGTTTGATTTTTGACCAGGCTTTTTTTGATCCTCTTCAGATTCTTTTGTTTTGCTGTTCTCTGCACGTGATAGTTCTCCCCAATATTCCTCGTAAACCTCATCAAACAAGATATATTGCCGCCTATTCTTGACCCAGATGGCCTTAAAGAGTTCTTGCTGATCTTCTGGTGAACTTGGGACATGTTTTTGATAGGCTTGTAATAAATCAAGTACTTCTTTTGGTCCAACTTCAAATCCCTTGCCCCGCAGAAAACGGCCAAATTGAATGACATGTGCAGGCACCGTAGTTTGGCGTTTTACGAGTTCCGCCATCAATTCATTTTAGGTATAACACCAACCTTATCTAATAATTCTGATAATGATAATTGTGCCTCTCGGATATCCTGCCAATCTTTTAGCACAACTCCCAAAGTTGACTCAACCACTTCTTTGTTGAGATTATCGATGTGCATCGATGAGAGTACGATCGCCCAGTCCAGTGTCTCGGCGATACCGGGTAATTTTTCCAATCTCATTTTTCTTACCTCTTCCATGAATCGACAGATCTCATTGGCTAAATCCTTATTGATATCAGGAATCTTGGACATTACGATATCAAGTTCTTTATCGAATGTTGGATAGTCTATCCATAAGTACAAGCAACGGCGTCGGAGCGCTTCTGATAATTCTCGAGTTCTATTGCCAGTGATGATTACATGAGGAATACTCTTCGCTCTGATAGTGCCCATCTCTGGTATGGTGATCTGCCAATCGGATAGAAGCTCAAGAAAGAAGCTCTCAAACTCCTGATCTGCACGATCGATTTCATCTATTAAAAGTACCTGAGACTTAGAGGCCATAATTGATTGTAATAATGGTCGCTCCAGCAGAAATTCATTGCTAAAAATAGTAGCCTCCTTTTCCTCTAATGATTGATCACTTTGCTCAGTCATCTTTAGATATAGCAGTTGTCGTTGATAGTTCCACTCGTAGATAGCTTGATGAGCATCGAGTCCTTCATAACATTGGAGGCGGATGAGATCTGTTTCAAGAGCTTGGCTCATTACCTTAGCTATTTCCGTTTTACCGACACCAGCAGGTCCTTCAATGAGCAAGGGCTTCTTGAGCATCATCGACAAGTGAATAGACATCGTTATAGATGGATCTGCGATATAACTATGCTTGCTTAGCAAGTCTTGGATTTCTTTAACAGGTTTTTGATCGTTCATAATAGAAATTGGTCCAAGGATGTGGTCAAGTCCGTCAATGCAGAGATGGTAATTGTAGGATCATAGCCCATAGGATCAAAGATACCATCTGGATTTCTCTTTATCCAAGCAGCATTCATCCCAAAGGAGCGAGCACCCATGACATCAAAATTGTTTCCAGAGACTAACCATGCATCGTGAGGGTCGGTGTTGGCACATTCGCAGAAATACCGATAACCTTTAGGAGAAGGCTTGAATGTTTTGACATCTTCCATGCTTACTACCCCGTCCAATAGAGGGAATACCTCAGCCTGCATTAATAGATCGGTGACTGCCCTATTACTGCCATTGGAATAGGCATAAACCCGATGTCCTGCTTCTCTTAATTGTTGCACTCCAATTTTGGTATCTGGATATGACGGCAGGATACGATATTGGTGCATGAGTTGTTTGGATTCGTCAGATGTCAACTTGATGTTATGTGCACGGCAACTATATTCCAAGGCTTCTTGAGTTACTATCGAGAAATCCACATACCTATCCATCAAGCCCCGTCTAAAAGAGTATTCCAATTGTTTACTACGCCATAAATCTGACAGCCCCTTGGCTTGAGCGCCGACAATTGTCTCAAGAAGAGTTAGCACCCCAGAGGTGTCTATCAAGGTGCCATAAACATCAAGTGCTATCGTCTGGTGTTTCATATACTATGTATAATGAAGAGCCCGCCAATCCAGCTGGGAAATTGGCAGGCTCAGTAGTTGCTCCTAGCAGTTGTCGTAGTTTAAACCAGTTTCTTCAGGGCTCTTTTGACATAGACATGGGCCAAATGAGTACGATATTTTTCGGAGGCATAGTGATCAGCCATTACACTTACTCCCTCTGTGATATTAGTCACGGAAGATTCTATAGCATCATTATTGAGTGTGTGTCCTTTGAGGGCATTTTCTGTAGTCATTGCACGATATGCACTTTCGCTCACACCGGTAATGCCGATTCTAACTGAGTTGACTGTGCCACCACTCATATCTGCTGCTGCGGCACATCCTACTATCGCAAAGCGAGAAGCTGGTTGTTTAAATTTGACATATACAGAGTGTCTATTAAATGCCGTTTTGGGTATGCTAATGCCGGTAATAATCTCGCCTTCTTTAAGAGCAGTTTCATAGAAACCCTTGAAAAACTGATCTATATCAATCGTTCGTTTTCCACCTTTGCCTTGGATCATAAGATTGGCGTCTGCTGCCAACAATACTGCCGGCCAATCCGCTGCAGGGTCGGCATGAGCTATGCTGCCTCCTATCGTGCCACAGTTGCGCACTTGGATATCACCGATCTCCTTTGCTGCTTGAGCCATCATAGGGCAGTGCTCGGCAAGGACGGAACTACTGGCTATGGCTGCATGAGTGACACCTCCACCTATAGTGATGGATTTGTCATTGTCAGAGATATTCTTGATGCTTTCTATCTTGGATATATCCACTAAAGTGCCAGGGGCATTGAGGCGCAATTTTAATGCTGGAATTAGACTGTGGCCGCCTCCTAGTATCTGGGCATCATCGTCTAACATATTTAACGCTTCCTCTACTGAGGAGGCTTTTTTATAATTGAATGAAGCTGGTATCATGATTTATCAATTGTTGTAATTAAAAAAAATAAGTCAGGATTTTCTAATCCTGCATTGCGGTCCATACACGTTCAGGAGTCATTGGCATACGGATATCCTTAACCTTATGACCTCCTTTCCATAAGGCGTCGATTACGGCATTAACGACCGCGGGAGTAGAGCCTATACATCCGGCTTCACCAGCACCTTTCACGCCGAGCGGATTATGAGGGCATGGAGTTACTGTTCGATCTATTTCAAAGCTTGGAAAATCATCTGCTCGAGGCATACAATAATCCATATAACTTCCATTGATCAATTGACCCGTATCATCATAGATGGCTCCTTCATGCAATGCCTGACCTATGCCTTGAGCCAATCCACCGTGTATTTGCCCATCGACAATCATTGGGTTAATCACATTACCCACATCATCAACAGCAATAAATCGCTTCAATCTTACCTCACCTGTTTCCTTATCAATTTCTACAATGGCTACATGTGCACCAAATGGATAGGTGAAATTAGCCGGGTCATAGAAACTACTGAAGTCTAATCCTGGTTCGAGACCCTCGGGATAATTGTGAGGTACGTAGGCAGTCAGAGAGACATCGCCAAAGGCAACTGATTTATCTGTACCCTTTACGGTCCATTTGCCTTCGGCATATTCCAGATCATCAGGGGTCGATTCTAGTAAATGTGCTGCTACTTTAGCGCCTTTTTCGAGTACTTTTTCGACAGACTTGACGATCGCACTTCCTCCTACGGCGAGGCTTCGTGATCCGTAAGTCCCCATACCAAATGCAACTCGATCTGAATCTCCATGAATAATCTCTACATCCTCAAGAGGGATCCCCAATTTGTCAGCCACTACTTGGGCAAATGTTGTTTCGTGTCCCTGCCCATGGGAGTGGGATCCAGTGTATACACTTACTTTGCCAGTAGGCTGGACTGTAACTTGTGCAGATTCGAATAATCCTGCCCTTGCACCAAGCGCTCCCACTACTGCCGACGGAGCTATCCCACAGGCTTCGATGTAAGTAGAAAATCCTATTCCTAACAGCTTTCCATTTGACTGGGCCGCCTGCTCTTTTCTGAATTCTTCGTATCCAACCATTTCTAAGGCTCGCTCCAAAACTGGCGCATAATTACCGCTGTCATATTGTAATGCAACCTGAGTAACATATCCTTCCTGGTTGACACCATCAAATGCCGGTATGAAATTTTTGAATCGCAATTCTGCTGGATCCACCCCCATCTCTAAGGCAGCTAGATCTACCAGACGCTCTAATAGAAAAGTCGTCTCTGGTCTTCCAGCACCCCTGTATGCGTCTACTACATTAGTATGAGTAAATGTAGCTGTGACATCAACGTTGATTTTGGGAGTGGTATATAAGCCTTGAAACAAAGTGCCATGCAGATAGGTCGGCACGGCAGGTGCAAAGGATGATAAGTACGCACCCATGTTAGCATAGGTAAAGGCTTGTAGCGCCACTATTTTACCCTCTCCGTCAAAGCCCATCTTGGCATGAGTGACATGATCTCGACCATGCGCATCAGTTAAAAAGGCTTCGCTGCGATCCGAAGTCCATTTGATTGGGCGGTTCAAGATTTTAGAAAAGTAAACAACGAGTGCTTCTTCCACATAGTGGAATATCTTACTGCCAAATCCTCCGCCGACATCAGGTCCAACTACTCGTACCTTATGCTCAGGAATTCCCAATACAAATGCACATAAGAGCAACCTGATAAGATGAGGATTTTGGGTCGAGGTGTATAGCGTATGGCGTTCATGTGCGCTATCCCAATGTCCTATAGCGGATCTTGGCTCCATGGCATTTGGAACTACTCGCTGATTGACAAACTCCAATTCTGTAACATGAGCGGCACTGGCTAGGGCTGCTGCTACTTCATCTTTTGGATTGCCTAATTCCCAGTCAAAACATATGTTATTTGGAACGTCGTCATGTACGAGCGGGGCGCCTGGTTGCGCTGCCGCCTTAGGATCGGTGACCGCATCTAAGATGTCATAGTCGATATCAATCAACTCTGAGGCATCCTTGGCGATACTTTTGGATTCTGCAACTATGAGCGCTATACCATCTCCGACATGGCGCACCTTCTTACGTACTAATAGTGGATGCGGTGGCTCCTTCATCGTATCTCCATTCTTGAAGTCTACTTGCCAACCACATGGCACCCCTGCTATGGCCTCTGGTATGTCGCTACCCGTAAATACGGCAATTACGCCATCCATTTCTGCTGCAGCCGAAGTATCTATGCTATTGATGATTGCATTGGCATAAGGACTCCGCAGGATGTAGGCGTATGACATATTAGCGAGCATGATGTCATCTGTGTATTTTCCTTGACCTGTTACGAATCGTTTATCCTCTACTCGCTTTACTGATTTACCTATATACTTAGTCATTTTAGATTCAATTTGAAATTTGAAAATTAGATGTTATGCAGATACTGCATTCATTTTATTAGCTGCGTACTGAATAGACTTGACTATGTTGTGATAGCCAGTGCATCGGCAGAAGTTCCCTTCCAACGCTTCACGAATTTCATGCTCGCTTGGACTGGGATTATGTTTAAGTAAATCGATTGCGGTCATCATCATACCAGGAGTACAGAAGCCACATTGCAAGCCATGCTCCTCCTTGAATCCTTCTTGCATGGGATGCAGTTCACCGTTAGTAGATAAACCTTCTACTGTGGTGACCTCGCAGCCATCCGCCTGAACAGCGAGCATAGTGCATGACTTCACCGCCTTGCCATCTACATGTATGGTGCAAGCGCCACAACTGCTCGTGTCACAGGCTATATGGGTCCCTGTGAGGGATAGCTGCTCCCTTAAATAGTCGACCAAGAGAGTTCTTGGTTCTACCTCTCCAGAATGGGCTTTGCCATTTACGGACATTGAGACTTTGTTTTTCATTACGTTCGTTTTATGTGATTTGAGATATTATCTATCCTAATAATTTTCTAAAAAAATTGGTGATCCTCCCCCATATGCCAGTAGGATTCGCGACAGGTTTTTCAATTGAACCTGATTCTGGGACATGGGTAATATCTGTTACTATAGTTTCGGGTACCACAGGTTCTGCGGTAGTGTCAATATTTAATTCAGTAGTCTCGGCCGTAACTGATTCCTGGGGAGTAGTTTCGGCATGTTGTGTGTTTGTCCCTTCTTCCTCTATGTGCTGCTCTAATGATGCAAATACCTCCTTAGTAATAGTGTTGGCGACACCAGATAGTACCCGTTGGCCTGTCCTCGCAATTACTCCCGACAGATTAACTTTGCCATCAAAGCTCAACTCTACATAATCTGATTCTACATCAGATAGATTCATGGCTATTTTGCCGTGAGCATTTCCGATTTTGCTGAGTTGCTCCATTTCTATGGCGAAAGACTCAGGTTCGTTTTTATCTATGACTTTTAGCTTGCCTTTAAATGAGCCCTTGACTGGTCCTATCTTAATATCTGATATGCTTCTATAATGATCGATATCAATGGTTTCAAGCTTTGAAACCCCAGGAGTGATTTTTGCCAACACTTCTGGGTCCATTAAAAAGTGCCATAGTTGACTTTTAGAAACCTTGAATGTGTGTAACCCTTTTACTTGCATTATGATCCATTTGAGATCGGATAGTTATAATACAATGTTTGGTGTAGTCTTCAAATCTTGAACCTCACTATCCGTATACGGCGAATAATAGAAAATAAATACTTCTTAAAAAAGAAATAGATAGAATTAAAAACGGGAATTAAACAATCGCTCCGCTATTTGACTAAAAATAGAGCCAGTCTTAGATAAGTTCTATGATTGACTATAGAGCTGCAGTTCTGGACCCTTAATATAAACGAAGCACTACAGGTCTGCAATAATTCACTGATACGTGCCTGAGCTAATAAATTGTCTATTCAGAGTAATAATAGCTTATTCGTGTCAACCACTTAGCTGGATCTTTCTCTGTCGAAGCATCGGTGATATACTCCTCTACCATGGGTAATTCTTGAAAGAGCCCATTATCCTTCATGTAATCGTCTATTGCGAAGTGAGCATTTGCAGAAGCTTCAGAATCTCCATAATGATCTACCTGAATAACCTGCCCTTCGGGAATCTGTAGTGAACTGGCCCCATCTATGGATAGTGCGTCAGAGAGCGGTATAGCTGCTGCCATATCTGCAGTGCTGGTTTCGAAATCCCACTTGTAATAGAGTCCGCATGGTCTGCCAGCCATCTCAACGCCAGAATTCTGTAAGATGCCAAATAATGAAGTCAGGCTATTAGAATAAAATTTTTCTGCGCTGCTGATTGGTACCTCGCCTCGTTTTATGAGGTAATTGCGCTCTCCGAGTTCTACGAGAGTTATGGTGTATCCATTGTATAGACTCTTTTGAGCTCGTTCTTCGGAGATTCGTTTGATATTTTCTAATCCAGCACGATAGCTATTTTTCATGCTACCTTTCATACCCATCACCATAAAAGCTCCTCTCATCAAAAAAGGCAGGTCACTGCCACTTTTATATGTCCAGCGCAAGTCTGTACCATCATTAGAAGGAGTTAAAATGAAATCTGCCGTATTGACACCGTCCCAACCTTCAAATGTTAGTTGTGTGCTGACTTTTTCATTTTTGATTGATTCAATTATTTTTTGAGATCCTTTGCCTTGAGATGGGCTTTCCCAATTACTCTCGGCACCTACCCCTTCCAGTACGTTATTATAGGTAGATACCATGGCAGTGTCTGTAAGGCTCCAGTCATTCCAAAGTGCTGCTTTTTGCAAGCTGTTGACCAGATTAAACACAACTGGTGCTGGGGCATTAATTGAAGTGGATTCATCAGTGTTAAAATCCTTTGGCCCGAAGAAGCATAAAGCCGCATAGATCAATATCAATACCAATAGGAAGAGTCCGAAGTACTTGAGAAAAGTTTTCATATCACAGTAGTTAATCTTTGTTGCGCTGGCTCTTGTACAATCGAGCGAACAAAAATAAAATTACGCCAAAAAGTAAAACACCACAAAATGCGATACCGAAATGCAAGGTGTTTCGGAATACGGCGAGCAACACGATCGACAACAGAAAGAGTGAAGGCACTTCGTTGAGCAGTCTAAACTTGAATGAGGAGATCGCCAAATTACCTGCATTGAGTTCTTTAATTAATGTCTTGCAATACAGGTGATAAGCTGTCAATGCGACAAGTAATAACAGTTTAATATGCATCCAAGTATTGACCTTAAACCAGTCCCAGCCATGGAGATACAATAGTGTTAAGCCAAATGTCCAAGTAAGCATCATTCCAGGATTGCAGATGATACGATAGACCCGGTCAGACATGATCTTATACTGTGCTAACAATATGTTTTGCTCAGGCTGAGCCTTGTCGTACGCTTCACGCTTATAGACCAAGATCCTAACTAAATAAAATAGACCGCCGAACCACGCCGTGAACCCAACGATATGCAAAGCCTTGAACAAAAGTAACAAGCTCATTAGCTCAAAAGATTTGCCTCAAAAATAAGTCCTCACGGAAGACCAAACGCCAAGTAGGTGATAAAATCGACTTCAGACCTGAACTAAACTATGAGAGTCTTTACTATATTACCGCCTCGATTAGATCGAGTCGTATGAAAAACAAACTATTTTGGATAGCCCTCATCTTATCGGCGTGTATATCATCTTGTCAGAAACCCAATCAAACCGTGCAAACTGATTCGGTTAAGCAAAGCACTAAAGAAGTTTCAGCCGACAATGTCCTCAGCAAAGCTGAACAGGATGATGGTTGGGTCTTGCTTTTCGATGGTGCTTCCATAGCAGATCACTGGCACAAATACAATTCTGACGGTCTTAACAAGAACTGGGTCATCGATGATAGAGCCATACACTTCAATCCTGACCATGGAGACGGTGGAGACTTAACGAGCAATGAATCTTATAAGAATTTCACCTTTAAACTGGACTGGCGCATACAAGACTGTGGCAATAGTGGCATCATGTATAATGTCCAAGAGAGTGATAACTATAGCTATCCTTGGTTAACAGGCCCTGAGATGCAGATCCTCGATGCGAGTTGTCATCCTGATGGCAAGATAGACAAACATCGTGCTGGAGACCTCTATGATCTCATTGAGTGCAGCGAGGTGAATGTTAAACCTGCCGGCGAATGGAACAGCATAAAAATTGTCTCTGCAGACGGCTACTATGAATTCTGGCAAAACAGTGTGAAGGTGGTCAGTTTCACCATGCACACGGATCAATGGAACGACATGGTTGCAGGCAGCAAATTCGCTTCAATGTCGGATTTTGGAAAATTTTCTGAAGGAAAGATCGTACTCCAAGACCACACCGATGAGGTCTGGTTTAAGAACATAAAAATCAGGACTTTATAAATCACAACAATCTATTACTATGGAAGGAATTAATAAATCAAGGCTGTTTGTAGCCAGTTGCTTTGCTCTGTTGACTACCTCACTAGCATTTGGGCTAAGAGCAGGAATTATGAATGACTTAGCTATAGATCTACAGATCTCAGACACCGAACTGGGGTGGATAAATTTCATGGGAATATTTGGATTTCCCATCGCCACGTTGATCGGTGGGCCTCTCTATAATACAATAGGTCCTAAAAAACTGGGTTATATTGCCTTTGCAGCCCATATAATGGGGATCACCTTCTCTATACTGTCAGGGAGTTTCTTCACGCTCTTTTTAAGTACGTTTTTTATCAGCTTTGGGAATGGTATCGTGGAGGCTGCGTATAATCCCATGATTGCAGATATGTATGATACCCAAAAGGCTAAGATGCTTAATCGGTTTCATGTATGGTTTCCTGCAGGGATCGCGATAGGTTCCTTAATTGCGCTACTATTCACTAATTTGGGATTGGGGTGGCAAGCCAAGCTGGCCGTTATGTATTTACCAGCACTAATTTATTTATTTATGTTCATGGGGCAGAAGTTTCCTGAGACAGGGCGGTCCCTAGAGACTAATACCGGTGATAATCTTAAAGCAATACTGTCAACACCAATTTTTTGGTTAATGATGCTTATTATGGCATTGACGGCTACTACAGAGCTGGGTACTCAGTCATGGGTAGAGCGTATCCTCGCCAATGCCGGTGCGCAACCGCTGGTAATACTTGCATTAGTGACAGGACTGATGGCTGCAGGCAGATTTTTTGCGGGACCAGTTATTAAGAAATTTAACATTGCTGGAGTGCTCTTAGCATCCGCTGTGATATCTGCTATCGGAATCTTTCTGATGAGTAGCGCTACAGGTGGGATGGTATATTTCTCGGCGATATTATTCGCAATTGGAGTATGCTACTTCTGGCCTAATATGATTTCTTTCGTTGCGGTGTATCTACCAGAGACAGGTGCCCTTGGCATGTCTGTAGTCGGTGGTATGGGTATGTTAGGGCTATCTATCTTCCAGCCTATCATAGGTCGCTGGATGGATGGCAATAGAGAAGCCAAAGCATTAGAGGGCTTTACTGGAGATGAATTGGAATTAATGGCCGGCCAAGCGACCCTTCAAAATATAGCAATGATACCAGCGATATTGATATTTGGATTTTTGATCTTATATTTCTGGCAAAAAAATAAGACAGCAGATGTGACAATGGCACATTAAGGATGTCTATAAGAATGATGATTTCACAGATGCCATTCAGCGTTTCAGTTGGGTGGCATTTTTGTTTTTATAAATCTTAGTTAGCATTTTACCGTTTATATATGTTATACCAACAAAATAGATCGTGATGTTCAAAAAACTCTCCTTTCTTCTTATTCTCTGTTTAGTGTCAATTCTATTATACAGTCAGGGTACGCAATTGTTACGCCAACCCACACTATCGGATGACCATGTGGTGTTCATCTATGCCAATGACCTCTGGAAAGCAGCCCGTAGTGGTGGTGAAGCCATCAGGTTGACCACGAACGAAGGAGCTGAAGGTGCACCGCATTTTTCTCCAGACGGAAGTATGATTGCATTCACTGCCGAGTATGGCGGCAGCCCAGATGTCTATGTTCTTCCTACTGAAGGAGGTTCGCCGCAAAGAATCACATGGCATCCAGGTGCTGATAGAGTAGAGGGATGGACACCTGATGGAGCAGTAGTTTTTGGCTCCAATCGTATGGGCCATCCGACCGAGACATTTTCGCTATATGAAGCGCAATTGGATGGAGGAATGCCTAACCCACTCAATGTGACCCGAGCAGCATATGGGGAAGTATCCATGGATGGTAAATTTGTGGCTTATACTCCTATTAATTCTTGGGATCCTGAATGGAGGAACTATCGTGGAGGTCAAGCTATGCCGATTTGGATTCAAAATTTGGAGACCGGAAAGACTCAGATGACACCACGACTCGATGGTGAGCGACATCTCTATCCTGTGTGGATCGGACAAAAAGTATATTACCTAAGTGAAAGGGACTATGTCAGCAATATCTGGTCCTTTGATACTCAGACTCAAGAGGAAGAACAAATCACCTTTTATAAGACTTTTGATGTAAAAAGCCTCGATGCTCATGGGCAAGACATTGTGTATGAGCAGGGAGGATATCTACACATCATTAATGCCGATACTAAGGCGAAGAATCAGCTCAATATCACAGTTAAAGGTGATATGAATTTCGCAAGAGAGCGTTGGGAGTCTGTGCCTGCTAATAGGTTAATCAATGCAAGCATTTCCCCTAGTGGTAAGCGGGCTATATTTGAGCATAGGGGGGAAGTGTTGACCGTGCCCAAGAAGAACGGTAGCTCTAGAAATCTCACTAATTCCTCTGGAGTAGCAGATAGATCGCCGATTTGGAGTCCTAAGGGAGATCGAGTTGCTTGGTTTAGTGATGGAGAGGGCGAGTACGAGTTGATCATAGCAGATCAGTATGGAGCAATTGAGAAAAGTATTGCAATCCCATCAGGCACCTTCTATTATAGACCAGATTGGTCAGCAGATGGCGAGAAGATCGTATTCACAGATACCCATTATACCATATGGTATGTAGATCTAAAGACTGATAAATTTACTAAGGTTGATGCAGATAATTTTGCGCATCCTAATAGAACGTTGAACCCCAAATGGTCCCCTAATAGTCGGTACATCACCTATGTCAAACAGCAGACCACTCACTTCAAGGCAGCCCATATATATGACATAGAGACATCGACCAGCCATCAGGTGACTGATGGTCTTGCAGATGTCGTCACACCTGTCTTTGATCAGAGCGGGGCATACTTGTATTATCTCGCGAGCACAGATTATGGATTGGCGTCGGGATGGCTCGATATGAGTTCATATGACCCCGACCTGACAAGAACACTCTACGTAACGGCCCTTCAAAAAGAAGGGGTTTCTCCACTTCTACCCAAGAGTGACGACGAGGAACCATCCGAGGACACAGAAGATGAGGAGCAAGGGGATTCAGACGAGTCAAAAGCTCTTACCATAGATTTTGACGGTATAATGGATAGGGTAGTTTCCGTGCCGGATATCTCGGGAGACTACGTAGGCTTAGAAAGATCGCCAGAAGGGAAAGCCCTCATTTTAGAAGCGACAGAATCTGGAATAAATGCTGTCACCTACGATTTTAATGAGCAAGAAAAAGAAGATTGGGCTAGTGGGCTGAACTCAATCATTACGTCATATGATGGAGCGTACGCATTGTATAGGACAGGCTCTGCCTGGAGTATCTCCTCGCTTAATGGCAAGCCAAATGCAAAAGAAGACGGAATACCTGTTGATCTTAAGATTAAGATAAACCCTACTGAGGAGTATCATCAGATCTTCAAAGAGGGTTGGAGATACATGAGGGATTTCCTCTATGTAGACAATGTACATGGCGCACCATGGGATCAGGTCTGGTCTTGGTATGCACCGTGGATAGATCATGTCCGACATCGGTCAGATCTCAATTATGTAGTGGATATCATGAGTGGTGAGGTAGCGATCGGTCATTCATATGTTTCTGGAGGAGATTTCCCAGATTTAGATCGAGTGCAAGGTGGTTTATTGGGAGCGGACTATTCTATTAATAACGGATACTATCAGCTCAGCAAGATTTACTCTGCCGAGCAATGGAATCCCAATACATCTGCACCTCTGGCAACACTCGGTTTAAATGTTGAGGAAGGAGATTATATCACTTCGGTTAATGGTCATGCTATATCAGGAGATGATAACATCCATCAGTATTTAGTAGAGACGGCAGGAAAACAGGTCCGCTTAGGGATAAAATCAAGACTTAATGATCCCGAGCGTATAGTTACTGTAATCCCTATCACAAGTGAAAACAACTTGAGAGCTATCGACTGGATGGAATCCAATCGTCGCAAAGTTGATGAGCTCTCGGATGGACAATTAGCCTATGTATACGTTCCTAATACGTCGGGCAGAGGCTTTACTAATTTCAATAGATATTACTTCTCGCAGCAGGATAAGAAAGGTGTCATTGTCGATGAACGCAACAATGGAGGAGGATCAGCTGCAGACTATATGATAGATATCATGAGCCGAGAGGTAGTAGGCTATTTTAACAGTAAGTCTGAGAGTCGGCGACCATGGACGACACCTATTGCGGGCATATATGGACCTAAGGTGATGATTATCAATGAGCGAGCCGGTTCTGGGGGAGACCTCCTGCCATATATGTTTAAAGCCAAAAACCTGGGCCCACTTGTCGGCACACGCACTTGGGGTGGCTTGGTAGGCACATGGGATACGCCACCGTTTATTGATGGCGGGCGCATGGTGGCACCAAGGGGTGGATTCTATGACGTAGACGGCAACTGGGCCGTAGAAGGAGAAGGAATTGCGCCAGATATAGAAGTACATATGGATCCAGAGCAGGTCCTAAAAGGGCAAGATCCACAGCTTGAAGCTGCTGTAGCTGAAGCCCTCAGATTATTGGAGAATAATTCTTTTGAGATGAAGCCTGAGCCGCCTGCTCCTGTGAGGTCTAAGCGACCTGAAGGATGGGATCAAAATGATTAAATCACAGATGTACATATATTCGCACAATTTGTGAACCATGGAGTATGTGTGTCTTTGGTGATTTGATAGTGCGCACCATGGCCGAAATATGATGCCATGATCTGGCATAAGAATTACAAACCTTCCAGTAGGCATTGAGATATAATAAACTGTATTATAGGCTGATTAAGAGACCATAACATATTTATTTTAGTTGAATACCAAAAAGACAATTATACTTTCTTATTAGTTAGGTTTTTATTCCTACTTTGCAACACAATTAAAACTGTTATGAAAAATCTGGCCACTATAATAATTCTCACGATAGGATTATTTTTCACGTCTAAAGGATCAGCGCAATTTTCGTTTTCTGATAATTTTGAATTTCCGACTCCCTTGGCAGACGGAACATTTGACTTCGGCAATGGTTGGTTAGTTTTTATTGGATTTCCAGAAGGTCAAGGTATGAGCCCTGCGGATTTTGAAGGATTTGGGCCTTTTACAGCACCAAATGGTACTGGAGGCTTGGGGCAGATTGATACAAATGAAGCAGCAGGTGGAGGATGTAATATGAATCAATATTACAATGTTTTTAGTCAATATAATGCCACAGATGCTCACACATTTGGGCGTCCTGTTGAAAGTAGTAATTTTCAGCAACATGAGATAACCGCCGACGATGTGGGTAGAACTTACATTTTTCAGTTTGATCATATAGCCAACCAAGATCCAGACCCAATGAATAATTTAATACCTGGAGATGTGAATGTATTTGCTTTAGAAGCGTTTATTAGAGTGATAGACTCGCAATTCTTTTTTGATCAAAGTCCTGCGGCTCCAGTTCAAACAGGTACTTCCAATTCGTGGACCACATCATCATTGTCAATAACTATTGATGCTTCATGGGTTGGTGATTTTCTGCAATTTGGATTTTTCAGTAGTGCCACGAATTTTGCTCCAACAGGAGTTTGGTATGATAACGTATCTATAGGAGAAACAGTGCCAGCCCCAATGTTACCAGCTGTTGCAGGTACTTCATGTGATGATGGTAACCCTGATACTGTTGGAGATGTGCTCAATGCAGACTGTGAGTGCGTCGGTGGTGCACCAATACCAACTCTTGGAGAGTGGGGATTAATATTGATGTCATTGATGTTATTCATTGTTGGATTAGTATATATCCGACAAACATCATTGCAGCCGGTGCAACGAAGAAAATAGAATATACTTAAGAGTATATTACAACTTATATAAAGGATGAAATCATATGATTTCATCCTTTATTTGTTTCTGCCTTATGTTATACCCATAGAAAGTCTTTTAGGGCCAGAAATATGAGACCTTATTATGGTGCTCCATTACTTTAAGTAATCTACTTGGAGTCTAAATTGATGGTGGGTGAGTTACCTCTATTTTGTTTTACTTTGTATGCCATTATACTTCGCTCTCCAGATGGCTCTCGCCGTTACCTCATTGCCCGTGACATTACTCGTGGTGACTTGAGATTGACTTGTTACTCAGATTATAATGAAAAAAGAAAACACCAAAGCAAAATGTTCTTCTCGACTACTTCTAAGGCCGACAGACCTGCGGAGGAATCTTTAGTCAGATAGATCGCATGGTTGAGATGCCTACACTTAGTCGGCATGAAAACGTGGGCATTCGTTTTTTAGGTTTTGTCATTTCGAGGTTACCAGAAATATTCAAACTTATGAGTGTAACAGTAAACTGATGGTTTAGTGATTGAGATATAAATTACCTAAGCGACATATTCGATCTGGTAATCGCTCGGCGTGGGGCTTAAAGAGCGCCGCAAAATTCTTGTATAAGGGCTTAATACTTGTAAGCTTAATCCACTAGTTATTTTTTATCAATTGGCCATGTTTCATAACTAAGTCGACGTCAGATAGCAAGGATATCCATCGAAGGACATCGCCTTTTACAGCAATAATGTCAGCGAATTTGCCTTCGGAGATGGTGCCATATTCATCATCTACACCGAGAGACTTTGCTGGCCAATACGTAGCCGCCTTAATGGCATACATAGCATCAATGTTAAATTCATTGACCCATACATCAAGTTCATGCCAGGTTGATTGGCAGTGAAACTTCATCGGGATGCCGCTATCTGTCCCGATTAGGAGCACTACACCTGCATCTATGAGTTGTTTGACTTTGCGCTCGAGAGTCGGCCTGCGACTTGGAGTTAGTTGGAAGTATGGGAGACGTCCTGGATATTGAATAGACGATTCTATATCAGCAATAATTTCTTCTGGTAAGTCTAGGTGCCAGCAGTCATTGTCGAGAGCCTCGGGGTTATCTCTGGTGTACTCGTAATTATAGAGCCCTTCCACTGTCGGTGTCCAGAAAAGAGGTCCAAGATTCATCTGTGCGGTTCGTTCCTTAATAGCTGTCATGACATCCTCGGGATACTCTGGTGCCGAGGCTAGGCCCGTATGTTCGAAGCAGTCTATACCAGCGGCAAGGCCACGGCGTATTTCTTCTGGTCGGTGACTATGAGCCACCACTGTTAAGCCATGTTTGTGTGCTTCATCTACTACGGCTTGAACTTCTTCCAAGGTCATCTGATCTTGATCGATAAGCTTGATACAATCTACTCCAGCCTCTGAGAGATATTTTACCTTATCTCGAGCATCTTGTGGACCATTTACTCCCCATCTAAATTCCTCGGTACCTGGATATGGCTGGTGCTGTATAAAGGGTCCTGACATATACATAGTAGGTCCGGGCAGCTCACCGTTATTAATGCGATCTCTAACTCGTATACTTGCCTCGAGTGGAGCGCCTAAGTCTCTGGCACTGGTGATACCTGCCTGTAACAATTGATGTGCCGAAGACGGCATGATGATATCAGCAAGATCATTTAGATAGGTGCTATCCCAGTAGGCATAGTTACTGTGACCATTGATCATCAGATGGACATGCATGTCCCATAAACCAGGGAGGACAGACATCCCCTCAGTAGAAATAACTTCAGCATTATCTGGAACAGCTATGTTGCCTTGATGACCTACGGCAACAATCTTGTCATCTTCAATGATGATAACACTATTTTGTACTGGTGTGCCGCCAAATCCATCAATTAATGTGCCACCGACGAGTGCTTTCTTCTGAGATAGAAGATTAGCGGTTGGAGCTATAGTTATCAACAAGCATAACAGTGCGCTGAATATATGGAGTATCATGAGCTAAGTTTTTTAATTGATTAGACTGCTCCTAAGCTACGAAAAAGTGAATTATTGCGAATTCCAGTACATTTTGTCACAGTTCTTTTTTCATCTTGACCAGCGGGAAAGATCTTCTACAAATCTATAATCAGAGCCGTTGCTTGCTGAAAAAAGATCTTAAAGTCGTTCCTCCTTCGAGATGAAAAAAGGGGAAATCAGGAAATGGTGTCTAACTCAATGCATTACAAAGAAAATTACCAGATTTTGTCTTTTTCTGCTACAAAAACCTACCTGATAAGGGTTAAATCGCCGTGTTCTGAGGCTGTGGCACCTGTTACGGTTACCACCTGTAAAGCATAAATATATACCCCTGACGGTACCTCTTGACCATTAAATGTACCATCCCAGCCAAGTCCCATCTGATCAGGATCTACATTGCTCAGGCTAAATATTAAGCCTCCATATCTATCGTAGATATTGAAAAGCTCTATAC
>CAZAXY010000017.1:0-41420 GCA_964489125.1 uncultured Saprospiraceae bacterium | reverse complement strand
GAGTGCTACAAGAAACATAGACTTAGACACCGTGCCTTCTAAAGTCATGATATCAATATAGACGCCATCATCATGTAATACGTCTTCAAAAGTATCGTTCAATGCTGGATTACTTCCTCTCATAAATTGTTCGTGTTAATGTGCCGTTAATGATATGAAAGTAAGCATTAGTGCCTGCTAAAAGGCCTAATTATGCACTCTAATAAATTCAATGCTCAAGTACCTTTTATCTCTAATTGCACTCTTCTTAGGGACTACAGTATCATCTCAAGAGCTTGACATCCCTAGCGTATTTGTAGATTGTCAGTCTAACGAGTGTTTTGAAAGATATTTAAAACAAGAGGTCACATATCTCGACTATGTTTTTGATCGACAGGTAGCCGATGTGCACATATTGGTCACAGATCAGAATGCCAGCGCTGGTTCAAGAGAGGTTCAGTGCGCATTCATATACAAGGATGAATTGGGCATAGCTTCAGATACCATCGTTTATTATCGAGAAGCAAATATCTCAGAATTAGATCGACAGAACCAGTTCGTATCCACGGTAAAAAGAGGAGTGCTACCTCTTATTCTGCGATCCAATCTCGTTGATAAGATTACTTACGAAGTGGATGCACCTCAGGATACTTCATCATCAGACAATATAGCTATTGATCCTTGGAATTATTGGTCATTTGAGCTTGGCTTAAATCTAAATGTTAGAGGTGAGTCTAGTTTTATGCAACAGGGTATCTTTACTAACATCGCCGCATCACGTATCAGGAAAGAAAGCAAGACCAATATATGGACATGGTATAACTACGACGAATCACGGTTTACCCTATCTGATGGTGAGGTTGTTGAGAGTTTTAATAGAAGAATAGGTGCTTTTCTGAGGCATGTATGGAGTATCAACGATCATTGGTCGTATGGGTTTGTCGGATTTGGAGGATCGTCAACCTTTGGTAACATAGACTTAGAGCTAAGGCCAAGAGCAGCTGTGGAGTATAACATATTTCCTTATAGTGACAATAGCACTCGACGGTTTACAGTGCGATATTCTAATGGTGTCGTACACAATAATTATAATGAGATCACCATCTTTGATCGTCTCGAGGAGACACGATGGCAACATGGTGTAGATGTTGAGTTTAATCAGAATCAAGAATGGGGAACCTTATCATTTGACGTTGAGTTTGATCAGTTCTTGCACAACCTAAACCTCTATAGTCTCTCCTTTAATCCCAACATCGAATTAAACATTGTCAAAGGCTTAAGCTTAGAGTTTGGAGGTTTCATATCCTTCGTCAGTGATAGAATCAATATTGCTAAAGGAGATGTGTCCGATCAGGATATCATTCTTCAGAATAGGCAATTGGATACTAATTTTACCTATTCCAGTTTTTTCGGATTTAATTATAGATTCGGCTCACAAAATAACAATATCGTTAATCCGAGGTTCTAACTCTTTGTGGTCATAGGAACAGATTTATATCAAGCAATCGACCTGCTCAATTCTGGACAGGTAGTTGGGGTGCCAACTGAAACCGTTTATGGACTTGCTGCGAATGCATTGGATACTAAGGCGGTTTCGCAGATTTATGCCATCAAGCAAAGACCTTCTTTTGACCCGTTGATTATACATACTTCCGACATAGATCGAATTAGATCTTATGTTCAAGATATCCCGACGGCCTTACAGGAGATCATGGTCAACCATATGCCAGGACCCCTAACTATTCTATTAGAAAAGAACAAAATAATACCTGATCTTACCACCTCAGGGCTTAAGCATGTGGCGATACGGATACCTAGGCATCCTATGGCCCTAGAGTTACTCTCTAAATTAGATTATCCATTGGCGGCTCCAAGTGCAAATCCCTTTGGGTATATCAGTCCGACTACCGCACAGCATGTATCAGATCAGCTCGGAGAAAAAGTTGGGTATATCCTTGATGGGGGCAAATGCGATGTGGGCCTAGAGTCAACCATTATTGGGATAAAAGAAGATGTTCCAATAGTATATCGTAAGGGTGGGCTAGCAATTGAGCAAATCAAGAGATACTTTCCAAATATTGAGGTAAGAGCACAGTCTACCAGCAATCCTAAAGCGCCAGGTATGCTCAAGAGTCATTATGCTCCTGCAATACCTGTATATATAGTCGATCAATATAATCATGGAGCAGAACACACAGGCTTTATCACCTTTGGAGAATCCGTTAGCCTAGGGGTTGGGAGTAAGCACTTGGAGCTTTCATCCAGTAGAGACTACATCGAAGCAGCGAGAAACTTATTCGACTTCATGCGAGAGATGGATAAATCGAACCTAAGGAGTATCGAAGTTAAGTTGCTACCAGAGCAAGATTTAGGTATTGCTATCAACGATCGCTTAAGGCGTGCCGCCGCCAAGTAATTTGCGTATTTCGGATTATTTTTTCAGGAATTCCCACAATTATGGATGGTGAAATCATTGTGCTCTGACAGAATCTCCTGACAATTAATAGAATAAACCTATATGCAACTATGTTGCAAAAATTGTGCATTTTTGTAGCGTGAAGAGCGTAGAGTTAATTGATTTTACAATAAAGCTCCTGAATCTATATAGATGTGTCTTACTAGTGGTATGTATGAGTATTGCTATCATTGCTCATACACAGACAGATCTATCTTGGGAATTGCTTGAAGATGTATCGTATGAGGAACAATATCTTGAGGATTCGGATACCTATTGGTTGATTCCTTCTTTCGGAGATTTTATCAAGCTTTATGAGCAACAGGAGGTAAGTATTGAGGGCTATTTGATTGTTATTGATATTGACGAAAACTTTTTTGTCCTTTCTAAATTTCCTTACTCAGCTTGTTTCTTCTGTGGGGCGGCGGGACCTGACTCTATTGTAGAGTTGCAATTAGATCACAAACTGCGAGGTGTACAGACGGATCAAAGGGTACAGGTCAAGGGGCGACTAAGATTGAACAAGTCAGATATAAATCACTTTAATTATATACTCTCACAAGCATCGATAGTTCAATGATGGGAGGGTCTAATTTCATGTCGAGATCGATTTTAAATTCGGATTATGTAGGAGCTGCTGCGAGTAGTCTGTGCATCCTACATTGTTTATTGACACCAGTGCTATTTGTGGTTCAGGCAACAAGCACGTTGAGTTGTTCGGAGATCAGTCCAGGATGGTGGAGCGCCATAGATTATTTGTTTTTAGTAGTGACGTTTTTTGCTATACGTGCCACGACTCGATCAAGCTCCTCGGGATGGATACCTCAAGCACTGTATGTTTCTTGGGGCTTCCTTGCCATGATAATCGGTAATGAATCTTTACATTTCTTGCCAATACCTGATTTGTTCAAGTATATACCAGCATTATTATTAGTCTCTCTGCATCTGTATAATTTAAACTACTCCCGATGTGCAGATGATTTATGTGTGGAATAAACAAGTATGAGCGACGAAATAATAAGACCTGTTACTATTCTTACCGGTTTTTTGGGATCTGGTAAGACTACTTTTCTCAATCATTTACTTGAACAAAATCCAAGTAAGAGGTATGCCATTATAGAAAATGAATATGGCCAAGAGAGCATTGATAGTGAACTGATACTTAGAGCAGAAGATGGGATTATGGAGTTGAATAATGGATGTCTCTGTTGTACCCTTAATGAAAATCTCTACGAAATCCTCAATACCTTATATCAGCGCCGCGAAGAATATGACGAGCTAATTATAGAAGCAACAGGAGTTGCGGACCCTCGGGGGCTTGCTGATCCCTTCCTCAATAATTATAGTATTAAAAAACAGTTTCCGTTGAATAGGATAATCTGTTTGGTGGATGCCGAACAGGTAGAAGATCAATTAAGAACTACAGAGGAGGCGATACATCAGATTACATTCAGCGATATACTGCTAATCAATAAGATTGATCTAGTCTCAACAGATAGAATAAGAGCATTACATGGCGTGCTACAAGGCCTAAATCCTCTTGCACAGATCATCGATAGCTCTAAAGATGACTATCCCTCGATCGAACAGGCAGCACACAATACAGATTTGGACGAAGGTATATTTGATCAGGGAATAGCCGAGTCTCAGACCTCTTGGCCAATGATCAAGCCTCATGGGCACCACCATCATGATCATACTGATGGTGTGGAGTCGCATATGATCGTCTTTGATCAGCCTTTTGATTATACCATGTTACATGTAAGAGTTCTGGGATTCTTGGCTTTTCAATCAGAGGGATTGTATCGAATGAAAGGATTAATCTGGGTAAGTCATTCTGATCAACAGATGTTGTTACAATCAGTCGGTTCTCGCCTATCTATTGATGACAAGAGACCATGGCAACAGGATGAAGTCCGCAGCAGCAAAATAGTCGTAATCGGTCGAGGATTTAAAAAAAAGAGCTTGGAAAAAATGTTTTCTCAATGTATTAAGAAAACTATTTAGCATATAAAAAAGACGAGGCGCCTGGTTAGGGCGCCTCTCTCGAGATTTGGTTAAAATCTGATTCGTATAGTCATCTCACCTCGAGAATTAATATAATTCTTAAGGGCTGACACAGGTGTTATTACTTATTAGACCCGGAGAAGTAAATTTCACCCTAAGTATAATTTCTGGTTTGTTAACTTTTGAAAAATACCCGACACAAATTGATCAATGAATCGCCTCTACGCACCTATCTATCTCATCCGGATCGAGATAATAAGTCTCTTTGGTTCTCTTATACTTTTCAGTGAGCGCATCATGGGTTAAGACGAAATGTGACCAGTCTCTAAGCTGATGACCGAAGCCTTTTTTTATGACGAGATAGTCCACAGCTTTCTCATAGTGTTCTTGATTGCGCTTTTTAAAATACCACAGACCTGTCTTGATGATTTCCCAGTTAGTCTTGTAGTGATAGTCAATGATATGACAGAGTTCATGAGCAATAATGCCGATCTGTGCATTGAATGGAATATCCTCAAGTAGGAGGCCATTCTTATTGCGTTCGGTATTGACGAAGACAAAGTACTCTCTCGCTCCACCAAGGACTGTCCATATATTAGGCCTGGCTTGCATCGTCATACTGATAGGCCGAAATCGCAATGATATTTTAGTGTCCTTTATTTCCTGGAAATGTGCACATATATAGCTGAATTGCTTTTGAAATTTTTGGGGGACATTGTTGATGAAGATTGCTGACGAGTCGGTCTCAATTGCATCAGGATCTATATGATCCATCTGGTCGGAGCCTATCAGCTGTACATGTGACATACAGCGCTCATAGATGTCAACATCTATCTCGAGAGAGTCATGGTCATGATTGTGGTGTGCCCCCATGCTAGCTAGTATGATTTAGGGCTGCACGTACACTACCATGTTTCAACAGGAGCGCTTTGGCTTCTTCATATTCTAAATGACTTGCTGCAACTATCATCTTCGTGCCTCGATCTACAAGTTTGTTATTACTTAACTGCATATCGACCATGCGGTTGTCCTTGACTCTGCCTAACTTAATCATCACTGAGGTCGTCAACATATTCAAGATCAACTTTTGGGCAGTGCCGCTCTTCATCCTTGTGCTGCCAGTCACGAATTCTGGTCCGACTACTACCTCTATAGGGTAATCCGCTACAGCAGATATAGGGGCTTGTGGATTACAAGATATTGATCCAGTAAGAATCCCATGTTTTTGGCAGTCTTGGAGTCCATGCACGACATATGGGGTGCTGCCTGAGGCAGCTATGCCTACCACAATGTCACCTTCATCTATCTGATATTCTTTAAGATCTTGCCACGCTTGATGTGGATCATCTTCTGCAAATTCGACAGCCTTACGCATAGCCCCATCTCCGCCTGCCATCAATCCAATAACCCAATCATGAGGCACGCCAAAAGTTGGGGGGCATTCTGAGGCATCTACTATACCTAATCGTCCACTGGTGCCTGCTCCTATGTAGAAGAGCCTGCCACCCTCTTTCATCTTGTCATATATAACATCGACCAGCGCTGATATTGCAGGAAGTTGTTCTTGTACGACTAAGGCTACTTTCTGATCCTCTTGGTTAATGCTGTAGAGCAGTTCATTTGTTGACATCTTATCTATATGCCTGTAGAGTGAGGGGGATTCTGTAATTTTTTGAGCCATAAAGTGCCATTATAAACTAAAGTCATATCGACTGTCACAGACGGCAAATTTATTAATCCTATGACAAGTACCGAGGAGGCTTCCTGTGAAGTGTCGCCTGCTCATAAGCATAAGCGATCTCGATGAGTTGCCTTTCAGACCAGCCTCTCCCAAAAATTGACATGCCGATAGGTAGCCCATCGACGTAGCCCATAGGCACGGTGATACTTGGATATCCAGCCTGGGCGGCAGGTGAGGAAACGCCAATCAAGAATGTATCTCCATTGATCAGGTCTGTTTTCCATGCTGGGCCATTCGTAGGACCGATGATGGCATCCAGATTATGCTCATCCATTACTCGATCTATGCCGAGTTGACGTCGGCCCTCGAGCATGCGATTGCGCGCATTGATATAGGCAGTATCCGATAGACCGCCCTTGGCAGCGGCGGCCTCCAGATGCTCTTGACCAAAGTACTTGAGTTCCACAGAATCTTGGCGGTTCCAATCGATTAGTTCGTCGATGGTTTTTACGGGGGCCTTGTTACCTAGACTATTAAAATAGGCATTCAAGCCTTCCTTATACTCATACAACATAATCTCAAAAGAGTCACTGAACACATGCGGCTCAGAGATATTGTCTATCTCGATGATCTCAGCCCCCTGAGCCCGCATATCGTCCATCGCTGCATGGATTAGTGCAAAGATGGGATCGACTTCTGCTCTGCGTTCAGATCCCTCATAACCTTCTTCTATATTGTAATAGGCTATTTTTTTTCCTTGGAGTCCATCTTTTTTGAGATAGGTGGAATAGTCTTTGATGACTTTCGGGATGTCTTGAGAGGCTCGATCTCTGTCATCTTTGCCAACTATGACCCCTAAGCATAGTGTGGCGTCTCGGACAGTTCTGGCCATCGGCCCTGCTGTATCCTGCGTGGATGATATCGGTATGATACCACTTCTGCTAACTAGCCCTACGGTAGGCTTTATTCCTACGAGTCCATTAGTCGAAGATGGGCAGACTATGCTACCGTTAGTTTCAGTACCTATGGCAACTGCACAAAGGCTTGCTGCGGCGGCAGCACCTGACCCTGCACTTGAGCCACAGGTATTGCGATCCAGTTTATATGGATTTTTGGTCAGCCCCCCTAGTCCACTCCAACCACTGGTGCTGCTCTCTCCTCTGAAGTTTGCCCACTCGGATAAGTTGGCCTTGGCAATGATCACCGCACCTGCATCTCTAAGCAACTGGGTGATGTGAGCATCTTGGGGTGGATACGATCCATCTAAGGCTCTGGAGCCTGCTGTCGTCGGCATGTCGGTAGTGTCTATATTATCCTTGAGGATTACTGGAATACCATATAGTGGGCTCGACGTTGTGTTACTCTTGAATCCTTTGTCTAAGATCGCGGCTCTCTTGAGAGCATTAGGGTTGATGTAGATTATTGAGTTGAGGGCAGGCCCGTTAACATCTATTGCTTGGATGCGATCCAAGTATAATTGAGTCAAAGCTTTGATACTTATTTGTCTTTCGTCGATGAGTTTTCGCAAGGTTGCGATGCCGACTTCAGTGATGTCATAGGTGCTAACATCAATCTTGGATTTATCATTAGTCTTGCAAGCTGCAAAGGGTAGCAAAATGCTTCCTCCTACGAGGGCGCTAAGCTCTAAGTGGAATGTACGTCGATTCATACCTCAAACTAACAAAAAATCAAAACAGAAAGAACAAGAATAGTTGGAATCAAGTGGTTACGTCAGTGAAGACTGTGTATGGTTCAGTGAGAGTATCCATAAACCGACGAATGTCAAGAATCCATTGAGCGCAATTAGCATAGAACCAAATTGGAATCCTCCTAAAAGAGTCGCACTATTTGCATCAATGAACCACGTTAAGCCAACTGCTATCAGGCATACTAACCAGACCAAATGATCTCTAATGTTGATCTTAGTGAACATCCCAAAGGCAAACAGTCCCAGGAGTGGTCCGTATGTATACCCAGCAGCTTTGAAGAGTTGATTGATTATCGCATCATTATTTAATAATTTAAACAAGACAATCACAACAAATAGAACAACGGAAAAAGCAACGTGAACCCTAAGGCGTATGTTCTTTTTTTCTTGCTCACTTCGTTCTTCTCGTTCAAAATTTAAGAAGTCTATGCAAAAGGATGTTGTGAGTGCTGTCAGGGCAGAATCTGCACTACTATATGCTGCAGCAATAAGTCCTAGTATGAAAATGATCCCTATACCTGAACCGAGATGATTAAGAGCAATTTCTGGATACATGAGATCCGTGCGATCAGGTATTGCTATACCCGACTTCATACTGTATACATAGAGTAATCCTCCTAGGATCAGGAATAAGAGATTAGCGAAAATTAGTATAATGCTGAAAGTGAACACATTTTTTTGAGCGTCACCAAGAGATTTGCACGTGAGGTTCTTCTGCATCATATCTTGATCCAACCCTGTCATGACTATGGCAATCAGGGCACCACTGATAAATTGCTTATAGAAGTTATTGGGATCCGACCATCCATCTCCGAAATAAAACATCTTGGTATATCCCTGATTAGATATCTCTCCCCACATCTCGCCAAGGCTTAAATTGAGGCTCCCACCTATCGCCCATATCGTTAAGATGACTGCACTAAGCATACAGCTAGTTTGTATCGTATCAGTCCATACGATCGTCTTAATACCTCCTCGGTAAGTGTATATCCAGATTAATATTATAGTGATAGCCACAGTTGCATAAAAGGATACGCCCAAACTGTTCATCACAAAATTTTGTAAAACTATGGCAACTAAAAACAGTCTAAACGAGGCACCTACAATCCTACTAAGTAGAAAAAAGGAAGCTCCAGTTTTATAGGAAACCACTCCGAAGCGCTGCCTCAGATAGCCATAAATCGTCGTCAGATTCAGCTTATAATATAGGGGCATCAATACGGTCGCTATAACCCAATAACCCAGCAAATAACCCATAACCATCTGCATATACGACAGATTCATATTGTATCCACCGGCACCAACTACACCAGGTATGGATATGAAAGTAACTCCTGACAGCGAAGTTCCGATCATGCCAAATGCCACGAGATACCAAGGGGATTTCTTGTTAGCTGTGAAAAAAGTCTGATTATTAGCGCCTCGGGAGGTGATCAACGAGATGACGATCAAAAACAAGAAATATCCTATAATGACGGCTAAAGTAGTAGTCGGAGATATCGCTGTGGTCATATAGTAATTATGAATTCTTACAGGTCAAATCTAAGCCTTTAACAGATATTGAAACGTCTTCTGCCAGCCTTCCCAGCCATGAGTTGCAGAAAACGAGCTGTTATGCCAGATGAACTCTAAGGTGCCATTGACATTAGATATTGCTTTTTTTAGGTCGTCGATGACGCTTAATGACTCTTCACAATTTAGCTTGAGATAGTTCTTAAGCGTCACATCCATCAAGCATGGGCTATGGATCGTAAGTGCAGTGGTCTTCTCTTGACTCAAGTCATACCATTGAAAGGGATGACAGGTAGATGCTCTAAATCCTATCCGATCTGCATACATCATGCTATGATCGTCAGTAATGCCCACATCAATTAGAGATTGATAGGTCTGTGGGAGAGACATTTTTAAATAATGCTGCCGACTTTGTGTGATACTTTGATTAGTAATCGCAGCCAGAATCTGTATCTCTTCAGTGATAGTAGACATACGGCTATTAGAAAAGTATGATGGATGAATCCCAATGTGATGTGATTGAGTTATTCGCTTTACCAACTGCTTAAACTCCTCCGTGCCTATCAGGTGATTTTCATCATATGGTTTCTGATAATTACAGAGTAAAAAGAATATGGACTCTGGATAGCGGTTTAAGTGCTCTAAGAGATAGTCGAAGGTGTCGTATGGGTCAATATGATTGCCCATATATGAAAGGCGCGCATTTACCTTAGTCTTATCACCCTTTATGAAGTCCCGTACCAGACCACCGATATTGCGCCATTCTTTGTGTTTATAGGCATATGGTATATCAATGTCAATTGTAGGGACATAATTTATTGCTTGGCGTCGATCAAAACGGTGACCGATATTAGATTCGATGATGCCTTCAATATAGAGAAGCCAAAAATCTACAATTGGCTCTTGTATAAAGCCATATGTTACGGCTGCGGATTGACTGCTCAGCCAACGACCATGCTCGTCGGTTTCAGTATAATGATATTCCTCATACCTAGTGAGGAGATAGAATACCATAGAGAAAAAATCAAAATCGAGATCTGTTTTACTTCCTTTTTCATGAAATAACTTAATGCGAAAGTCTGCGGAGTCTGGATTTAGATCAACTGAATTGATACCAGATTGAGATAAGAGCTTACAATTGGGCAGAGATAAAGTACAATCACGGGTGTGGTTTAGCCCATAGTTGATAATAATATTGCCCTGAATTGGGAGTCTTTCGTTGATCAGTACTGGCAGGGACCACCTATTTTCGAGCCATTGGGCGATATATTCCAATCGAGGCGAAATAAAATGACTCCTGATGACAACTTTCATTGTTGACTTGTTGTAAGACATTGGACAGTTAGCAAGGTTAGTATTATTATTCTATTTTCGACGGTATATGCTAGTACGTTTTTTTATAGCTATAATTTTCACAGGATTAGTATGGGGTGTTGGCCTTAGCCAGACTACTTTTCAACCTAAGCCTATTGAATATAATCTCAAGGGTGTCGTCTACAGTACAGAACGCTTGTTTGAGATTAGGCCTCATATAGAGGGCTTTAGCATTGCCTATAAGAAAGGAACCCTCAAGAGTTATTACAAGACTACATATCAGTCGTACGAGTTTGGCTTTTACAGGGATTCTAGGGAGAATCGTCAGGAGATTTTTGGTGAGCGCATAGGTGACCTGCCACGAGACCCATTTATATTTGGGAAGAGCAGTCAATTTTTCACACTTAGATTCACCTATGGCCAAAAACGCTATTTGTCAGAGAAGACTCGCCGCAAAGGAGTTGCGATGGGCTTGATCTATGAGGGAGGTGCGAGCCTTGGGCTGATAAAACCCTATTTTCTCAGAGTTATTAGGAGAGACCCTGGACAGCTCGACCCAACTATAGAGACTCTGGAATATAGTGATGCGGTGCGTGAAGACTTTTTAGATTTTGACAATATCTATGGTGGAACCAACTTTTTTACTGGTATAACTGATATTATTCCGACCCTGGGGATTCATGGCAAGGTAGGTTTACATTGGGCCTTAGGCGCATTTGAGGAAAAAGTAAAAGCATTTGAAGTTGGTTTGATGGTTGACATCTTTCCTAGAGAGATTCCATTATTGATCGAAAGAGAAGATATAAGGAACTCATTTATCCTTCCCAAATTGTATGCATCTTATCAGTTCGGACGCCGCAAGTTGTAACTGACAGGTAAGTCTTGATATATTTGAGTATTATTTTAACTAGACCAAGATTAGTCAGTGGTAGAATTACCTGTAGTAAGTAAGGAGCCTAAAGAAGCCCGAGTTCGTAAGCCTGATTGGCTCAGAGTAAAGCTGCCTATAGGTGAGGACTATAAAAGAGTCAGAAGGCTCGTAGATGAGTATCAGTTACACACCATATGTCAGAGTGGAAATTGCCCAAATATGGGAGAATGCTGGGGTGCAGGTACAGCGACATTTATGATCTTGGGTAATGTATGTACGAGATCATGTTCTTTTTGTGCAGTGAAGACGGGTCGCCCTCCAGAATATGACGAAGACGAACCACGACGAGTAGCAGAAGCCATTATGCTTATGCAAGTAAAACATGCGGTGATAACTTCGGTAAATCGTGATGAACTCAAAGATCGAGGTGCTGAAATCTGGTATCAGACAGTAGTCCATACTAAAGAATTATCGCCAACTACTACTATAGAAACACTCATCCCTGATACCAAAGCCAATTGGGAAGCTCTCGAACGCATGATTGGAGGAGGTCAGGAGGTCGTGAGCCATAACATGGAGACGGTATCACGACTATATCGCATGGTTAGACCGCAAGCCAAATACGCTCGTAGCCTCGAACAGATCAAGAGAACCAAGGCTTATGGTAAGCGCACTAAATCTGGATTTATGGTCGGATTAGGAGAAACTAAGGATGAAGTGCTCCATATACTTGATGATCTGAGAAAGCATGACTGTGATGTGGTAACTATAGGACAGTATCTACAGCCTACTAAGCGTCATCTCGAAGTGGCAGACTACATACATCCAGATTTATTCTCTTTATATAAAGAAGAAGGATATAAACGAGGATTTGATTTTGTAGAGAGTGGTCCACTTGTTAGGTCGTCATATCACGCCGAGAGACATCTGTAGTTATAAGAGATATTATCTTTTTATCTATCTATTTTTTATTTACCAATAGACCTGAGCTATCTTGTCACTTCAATCATAAGTTATGAACTTTAAGTCTATTCTACTGTCGATTTGGCCAATTCCACTTTTTTTGTTGCTGTCAGTTGTGTTGTTCTTGCCAGAATTTCAAGGGAAGACTCTTCAGCGGGGAGATACAATCCAGGGTGATGCTAAGTCTAAGGCACTCAGAGATTATAATCAGGAGCATGACAAACGATTTATTTGGAATCCTGCTCAATTTTCTGGCATGTCAAATCTATATGGCGTTCCAAGTAGGAAGAATTTGACGATATATATTGATAAGATTGTGAGATTGGGATTCACTAAGCCTGTGTCCATTTTTTTTATTGGATTCCTATTTAGTTTCTTGTTAGGAAGAATAGGATTCAAATTTGACAACTTAACATCATTGCTATTGTCAATACTGACGATACTCCCATTGACAAATTTGATATTATGGAAAGCAGGCCATACTAGCAAAATTGACGTGTTAGTCTATACCCCCTTGATTATATTGGCAGTGATTCAGATTTTTGAGCATAAGAGATATGTACTAGGCACCATAATTTTCACATACGCCATGAGCATGTCTTTATTTCTAAGGCACCCTCAGATGACTTATTATGTTTTCTTAGTTTTTCTGATTTATGGTGTTGTTAAAGTTGTTCAGTTATATAAAGAACGCTCTCGATTCAGGCATATAATTATTGGAGCGCTGGTTATTATCGGAGGTGCAATAATCAGTATGGGCTCAAGCATTACCAGCATCTGGAGTTTACAAGCTCACTCTGAACAATCATTAAGAGGGAAGAAAATACTCACAACTAATATAACCAAAGCAGAAGGTGAAGGCTCCGGGACAAAGGGTGGCTTGGACTGGGATTATGCTATGAGTTGGTCCAACGACTGGACAGATTTAGTGGCAACGATAATTCCAGGATTTAATGGAGGTTCTTCTGGCGAACTTGTCTCTACCAAATCTGAATCTTTTAAAGCATATAAAATCAAGCGAGCCCCATTATATTGGGGAGCATTGCCATTTACAGAGTCTCCAATGTATGTGGGTATATTGGCATTCTTTCTCTTCATATGGGGAGCAAACTATGTCAAAGGACACCTTAAGTGGTGGCTGGTATCAGGAGTAATACTGACCTATATGATTTCAATGGGTAAGAATTTAGAATGGTTCAATCACTTCATCTTTGATACGCTGCCTTTTTACAACAAGTTTCGGACGCCACAATCAATCCTCTCGGTCACGCCGTATTTCATGACAATTCTGGGGGTATTGGGGATACACAAGTTTATCAAAGAAGGAAGGACTCCACAGTTTAACAAGTCTTTTTATATAGCGCTAGGTTCTCTTGGGATCATATGCCTTGGCGGAATATTTATATTTCCGAGTATGTTCAATTTTGAAGCTGGAGGAGATTCGAGATATATACAACAGGGACTTGACATTTCTATATTCGTAGAGGATCGACGAAGTATGATGACTAGAGATAGTATCAGAAGCCTAGTAATCTTGCTCATCTCTGCAGGCATAATGTACCTGTTTGCATTGAAGAAGATTAGAGCAAGCATGATGGTAATAGGTCTAATCTTAATTACAATGTTTGATAATATTGTGATCAATAATCGATATCTAAGCTTTGATGACTATGTCTCTAAACGCGAGATTAAGTCGCATTACCAATTACGACCTGTTGATGAACAGATCTTAAGTGTTGAAAAAGAAAGGCATGCTTATCGCGTGCAGGACCTCTCCATAGACACCTACAATTCCGCACTAGGCTCCTATTATCATAATACAATTGGTGGATATGATCCAGTGAAGCTAAGGCGATATCAAGATCTCTTACTTGGCCATGTAGTAAATAGTCATATGCCTGTTATGGACATGCTCAATACCAAGTACTTTATAATAGGGGGTAATGACCGAGGCGAGCAGGTCCAAGTTAATCAGGGGGCACTTGGTAATGCTTGGTTCATTAAGAACATTATATCTGTGGATACCCCGGAAGAGGAGTTTTCCTCACTGGGAACTCTCAATACTGCAGAAGCCGCAGTAATGTGCTTGCAAGATTTTTCTGAGGCATCAGTATTAGAAAATAAGCCGTATTCTAGTAAGGGATCTATCAGAGTCACCGATTACAGTCCTGATAACATTACCTACCAATCTAGTAATTCTGGTGATGGATTCGCGGTCTTCTCTGAGGTTTGGTTTGATGGTAAAAGCTGGCAAGTATCAATTGATGGAAATGAGGTCCCATTGTATAGGGTTAATTACCTTTTGAGAGGTGTAGAGGTGCCAGCCGGAAATCATCAAATAGAATTTAATTTTAGACCTAAGTCATTCTATGTTGGTGAAAAAATTTCTTTGGCGTCTTCAGGAGTACTGGTCTTGTTGATTTTGAGTCTGATTTTTTATGAAATCAGGAATAAAGGCTGGAGTTTTAATCCATCCAAATCTGTTATTGATAGTTCGGATGAGCCTATTCTTGATCAGGTCAGTTCAAAACCTGTATCGAAGAAAAGAACCAAAAAGGTTAAGAAGAAAAAGAAGTAATAAGTCTTCTACTTATAGTAATTCTTGGTGATGCCTGTGGCCGTATGTTTTCTCATGAATACCTTCTGCCAGATACCACTTAGTGAACCAACGGCATAAGCGAAGACTTGAATAAATAGAGTCAGTATTGAAAGCAAGGCCACTTTTAATGACTTATACTCTAAAAATGATTGAATGGATATGAAAATCATGAAAACAAGCATTCCGCTTAACCCAAGTTTTAACAGTGTAAAGCTCCATGAGAAGAATAGGGATAGAATTAGGATCGATAATCCAATAAGGAGAATAAAGGCTGGTGCAAGATGAATTGGCTTCAGCATATGTGGATGAAGAGCCGCCAAGTTGATTCTGGTGACCCCCCAATTATGAATCTGCTTAAAGAATCGCCACAAGCTAGTCCTCCTCTTATGATATACATACGCCTCAGAAATCAATCCTACCTTAAAACCCGCCTTATATATCCGTGCTGAGTAGTCCATGTCTTGACCATGGCGCAAGGATCCAAACCCTCCAATGGTATCATACACCGATCGAATTATGCCCATATTAAAACTGCGAGGATAAAACTTGGACACCGATTTTTTACTTCCTCTTGTTCCACCTGTTCCGATGAATGAGGTCATGGAATAGTTAATGGCTTTTAGCAATGGAGAAAAAGAAGGATGGTAAGTATCAGGGCCGCCAAAGGCTTGATAACCATTATGTCTGATGCCACGGGCCAGCTCAGAAAAGTATTGAGGAGGTAAGAGACAATCAGAATCGACAAATAAGAAGTATTCGCCAGTAGCCAATGTCATGCCCTTATTGCGAGCGGGGCCAGGGCCCTGATTTTGTTGCTTGGCATAAGTGATCTTGAGATCGCTCTTGTAGCGATCCATATAGTCCGAAGTGCCATCCGTTGAGCCATCATCGACAATCACCAACTCTATGTATTTTAGATCGTAATCCTGCTGCTCAATAGTAGGGATCAATTCTCTTAACTCGTCGAGTCTATTATATGTAGGAATTATGAGGCTAAAAATCATTTCTAAAGATGAAATTAGAGATATTGTGATACATATTAGTAAAAACAATTATGCAAAGTCGTCATAAGGATCGTCGACAGTATTTCAATGAGCAGGCCATTACTACAAGAGAGTATGTCATACCATTTATTGAAGAGATCAAAATGCTGCAGAAAGGAGATCGAATATTAGAGGTAGGTTGTGGAGAGGGTGGCAACCTCATACCTTTTATCGAGAGGGGTATGGAAGTCATAGGGGTTGATATTAATACTAAGCAGTTAGAGCGAGCGAAAGAGTACTTCACTGAATCTGGATATAATGATGTAAACATTATCAATCAAGATATCTATAAAACATCGACTGATGAGTTAGGTCAGTTTGATGTCATTTTTCTGAGAGATGTGATCGAACACATCCCCAATCAGGAGCGCTTTATGACTTACATCAAGTCTTTCTTAAAGAGTGATGGAGTGATATTTTTTGGTTTCCCTCCTTGGCAGATGCCATTTGGAGGACATCAACAAGTATTAAGTGGATGGATATCCAAAGTTCCATATGTACATCTTTTGCCCCGTAAGTTATACGTGAAGATGCTTGAACTGAGCGGTGTTACAGAGAGGGGAATTGAGACCAGACTTGAAATAGTTGATACAGGTATTAGCATTGAACGATTTGAGCGTTGTCTTATTGAAGCTCAGTTTAGTATCTTGAAAAAGACACACTTCTTGACGAATCCAAACTATAAAACAAAGTTTAAGCTACCTATTAGGAAGGTGATTCAGCCATTCAATAGTATTCCTGGTCTCCGTAACTTCTATACGACCTGTGGGTATTATTTGGTAAGCAAGTGAGTTCGAAAACTATCGGATGACTCATTGCAAATACCTGTAATCACATTGTTCATAATAAGACGCTTTGAGGATTCTACATTTTCTCAGTTTACCAATAGATAGGACCAAGTCATTAATTGATTTGAGCATAATATTGATTTTATTATTGGGATTGACGATATAGTTTCTGTAGACAATACGAGCCAACAATGAAAGAATGGGGAAATTAGCATTAGGATCAGAGGCCTCTACTAAAAATTGAAATTTCGCAAGATGCTTTTTCTTGTACATGCCATCAGTTTGTTGTCTGTTATGAATGGCATAGGTTTTAGGAATAATGTGAATAGACAGTTTATGGTGTCTCAATCTATTAACATAATTTCTGTCTTCACCATAATGGAAGAAAAGTGGATCAAATCCACCTACCAATCTTAATGTATCCTTGGGTAAAAGCCAAATTGCCGCATTTGAAAAAGTGATAGGGTAACTTTTATTTGATTCCAAGGAACCCAAGAGGGCCGCATCAATAACACTGCTTGGATCGTGCTTGAATAAAAAAGTCCTAAAATTATAATCTAGTTGATCTTTGGATTCATCAATGTGGATGGGGCTAAATATTCCGATATTTTTGTCTTTCAAATTTGTGCTCACTCTGAGAAATTTTGAAAGATTGTCGCCGACAAAATAAACATCTTGATTTAACAGCAATACGTAATCTGCACCATGACTTAGAGCTTTTTGAATTCCAATATTATTCGCACCACCAAAACCAATATTCTCATCGAGAGAAACTAGCTCTATCTCCTCTTTAAATAGTCCTAAAATATTTAATGTGCGATCCGTACTATTATTGTCAACAACTATAATTCTATTGAATAGGCTAGAGTTATCAGAGAGAGCATTCAGACACTTAGAAATAACGTTTTGTCCATTATAGGTGACGATAACAACTGAGATATTTGGATACACGCCTTAAGATTATTTTCAGAATAGTAGAGCTTGCAAGATACTCTGTATTGTCTAGGGATAAAAAGATTAATGAATTAAGGTATTAGGTTGGACAATTTATAATCGCCGACGCATTTGTTCTCAATGATAGGTGGGTTTCTTCCTAAGAAATCTAATAATAAAGTTCATATGGATGAATACGGTCTGTATAAATCCAAAGTGGATGACCATAACTTTAAATCGGTCTAATAGTGATCTGATTTTCCGCTGATCGGAGATTCCACCTATCAGAAAACAACTTATGGGTGCCGAAAGCCGAAAGGCTTGATTCGATCTGGATACACAGTTAATGATCCAGTCAATATCTGCACTAAGGTTATTTGCAATGTATGCTGAGCAAATAGATCTTTTGGGAATAAAAGACTGATGTGAGATAACCAATCCTTGTCTAAAAGAATTCTTATTGAGGGTTTTAGGCAGACTTCTCGTAGTTAGTTGACTCCTAAGCCCTAATTTTTCTCCTTGGGGGTTGATTAACAATGTATCACTGTAGAAAATGTCAATGTCTTGTTGGCTTTCAATTTTTGAAATTAGATTTGATTCATTCAAGTAATCACCAGCATTTAAAAATAGGATATACTCTCCTTGGGCTATTTTAAGACCTTTATTCATAGCGTCATATATTCCCTTGTCGGATTCTATTACAATAGTATCTATATCATCTTTGTATGAATTGATGATTTCAATAGTTCCGTCATTAGACTTCCCATCTATGATAATGTACTCTATGTTCTTTCTATTGAGTTGAGAGGCTACACTTTCAATAGTCGGGCCTATTACAATTGAGGCGTTATAAGAAACCGTGATAATTGACAGTTTGATTTTGTTGCTTTTATCCATTAGTTTATTTCTGTATGTCTCTTAACTCAGATATATGCTCCTTCCAAAACGATATAGAGTACTTATTCCATCCATGGCAACCAAAAGGAAGTTGGTTATTATTGGCTTTAAATAGTTGCGGAGCATTAATCTCAAATGAGAATTTAAGAGCCTGTTCTATCGATGCAATTTTGTAGTCAGGTAGATATTCAAGCAAATAACAAAAGAACTTGTCTTCATTTAATCCTTTTGGGGAAAGCAGATATTTCAGTATATAGAAAATTTTAAGATGATCTAATCTCAAAAATGCATAGAAAAGACAATTTAGCCATGAAAAGTTTTCGAGGGCTTTGAGTGTGCCCTGGGTGCTTCTTAAAGATAGCCCTCCATTCCCAACTTTTATGATCTTGGAGTCAGCTGTTGCATGTAAAAAGCCTTTAAACCAAGGTGCGCCGATATAATCTAAATTTAATGACATCCAATATTCTAACTCATCCGAGAAAATCCAAGCGTCATCTTGACAAATTAGAACATAATCTGATTCAAATAAATGCCAAAATTCGCTACTCATCAGATAGTTATTGTAGGACTTTATAGAGCGAAAATGGTGCGGCGATATTTTGATGAGATTGAGGTTATGTTGCTCATCAAATTGCTCGTAAAATGCTAAATCAAAATTAGCTGGTACTAAAAGAACAAAATTATACTGAGCTAATTTTGTTGCATTATTTTTGATAGCGATGACTTCAGGCAATGGCAATATCTCTCGATAGACTGGGCATATAACAGTACAAGTCATAATATTTTATAGCAAAATATGTTAACCTGAAACTCCATAGCTCCTTCAGAGTAATCGTCAGAATATGGTAGACTACTTGAGTGCGCTTCTTTCATATGATATCTAAAACCGTTATCGGATATTATACTGAGCAAACGATTTAATTCTTGAGATACTTGGGTAATAGAATGATATTCGATAAACATATATTCACATCTTGATAGGAGGTCTTTGCAATCTTTTAAGACCTCAACCTCTGCTCCTTCAATGTCGATTTTAAGAAAGTGAATAAATTCGAATTTTAATAAAATATCTCTTAATCTAGCTGTAGTAACTTGAGTTAAGTGCTCTTCTGAACCATTTGCAATTCTGCTTTCCATATTTCCGGATGGTAAAAAGCTTATACCGTTAGCATCTATCCATACTGCTGATTCTATTGCTTGCACGTCAGAAAGAGCGTGAGAGGCAATATTGTTTTTAAGGCATAAAAAATTTTTAGGGTCAGGTTCAAAGGCTATTATATGACTGTTGGGGATTAAGTATTTGAGGTATATTACGCCGATTCCTATGTTCGCTCCGCAATCTACAATTACTGGTTTTCTATGAGTTTTTGGCAAAGGAATTTTGTATGATTCATCACGAAATATTTCTCTACGACAAGTAATAAAGTTTCTACCGTCAATATAATATGTGTCTTTTCCTAACAATTTGGTAGAACCACCATTTTGTCGCTTTGTCATATGTAATCGCAGGTCGGATAATAGCGAATTTCCGAATCTTTGTTCATTGAGAAATTCTATAAATCGAGTTAATTTATGCACATTAATTTGTTCAAATAGTAAAATGGGGCTGATGTAATACGTTGCCAAAGAAAATAAGAACGTAAGGATTTTTCAACCAACTCTAAATTGGTAATTTGAATTTTATCGATGTTTAATTTATTGGTTAAGGTTGTGTTTTTTTTTGTGTATGAAAAATAATTAGATCCAGAACCGTCAAATCCTATATTCTCTACTAGCGAAAGCTTAGGATGTAATCCTAGTCCTTGGGCTAAAAAAATGGATGCATACCATCTAATAGCCCAAGATTCTCTTTCGCCAAGAGCAGTTTTTCGCAGAAGTCGTAATGAGTTATTTTGAAAGTCAAATCTATTCTGTTCTTTTTTAGGAAGAGTCATTATCTGTTCAAGTAAATTTTCAGAGGAGTGATTGAATTTTTTCCAACTTTCTTTCCAAGTCGCCCAGCCCCAGCAGGTACCTAAAGGGAGAAAGAAGGTATCTGACTTTACATTAAGATTTAAAGGATAAAAATACCCCGCCACGTGCATAACTTTTGGCTCATCTTGATATATATCAAGAGCTTGATTCATGTATGTTAGAAACCCTGGAGTGGTTACTATATCATCTTCGAGTACCACGACTCTGCCATACTTGTTGATTATCTCTGTCACTCCAGTTATAATGGATCTGGCTAGACCTAAATTTTCAATGCGTTCGATAATGTTAACTTCCTTACACCATTGATCAGATTTAGCTACGATTCGTACTTGTTCAATGTTATCTAATTGCTCGATGGTTGCGTTGCCTTTAGGTCCATCACAAAAAATATAGAGAGCGCTTTGGTCCGCTAGATCGTTTTCTTTCAACGAGTTTAGAGTATTGAGCAGGTGATCTGGACGGTTATATGCGAATAAAACTATAGGGGACAGGTGCATAAGACGTATGAGCTTTTAGATAGCTTGAGACATTTCCGGTCTACATGGTCAAATATCGAGACAATTTTGTTTTTGGTAGAAAATGGTAGTACACTTTTTATAAAAAAGCCCTGGTGCTATTCCCCAGAACTCTATTGATTTGTAGCCGTCGGATTTGAGATTATGAATTGAATTATGATATGCTTTCCGTTCACTATCATCTAATATGATTATTGAAGGTTTTTGGTGATAGTTTCGCAACTCTGTAATGCATTCTTGTCGAAGTTTTCCATCGATTATAATAATGTCTGGCTTTAAACCCAATAGTTTAAGCTGTATAGGGTAATCTGAAATGGTAGAGTTGACTATATGGCCGTTTCCTGGAATATTTGATTTTACATAGTTGTACCATTCAGTATTGTCCTCTATTGTTGTCACTTTTGCGCATTTTCTACAGAAGTATAGCGTGGAGTTACCTGAGCCGTACTCTAGGACAGAGATATCCCCATGGAGACGTGAATCTATAAAGTCTATAGCAGGTAGTGTAAACCATGGGATTGGCGCTCCTGAGGCATTTACAGACTTTTTACTTTTAAAGCTTGTAGTCCATCCTGATGTTTTAAGATAGTTGTTTTTGGATAAGATAACTTGAAGAATCCAGTATTTTCGAATAGTTATACTTTTTAAAAAATCTATCATTGTTACTAGTTTTTAGAACTTATTGGAGATGGTGTACGAATTATTCATTCATTGCAACTTCTGTGTACTCTCTATGTAATAGATAGAACCACATCATTATTACAAAAATTTGTTTAAGCATTGTCAATTTCATGATATCTTCCTTTCTTATAATTGAGTATATTTTCAGCATATCTCATTGCTAATATTAATAGTGGATTATAGTTTTAAACACATTTTTATATGCCGCCATTCTCTTATTACTAACAATTTAAGTCGATGCCTATAGTTAAATTTTCTTTTATAGGTCTGATTGTAATGAACTTTAAATTCATGTAAAGCCTTATTCAGGTCCCCAGAGGCTTTTATTCTTTCCCAAAATTCAGTAAAATCGGTTTCTATTGTTTCTAAATTTATAATAGCTACGTTGCTTTTATTGATTAAGAAGTGGTCTATATTAGATGTGACTGTATCAATATAATCATAGCAGGCCTGGAGTCTTTCATCCTTACTGAGCTTCTCAGGGGGTGTCATTCGAATCCCTTCACAAAAACTGTCAATTATGCTGCCAGGGAAATAGTATCTTTTTAAAAAACTATGAGCTGTTTTTTCTTTGTTTCTTTTGAGATGTACATAAAATGCGTCATCTCCATAATATTGATTGAGATGACCCAATTGCCATGTAAGTCTATTATCTGCTTCAATATGGTTGTCTGGATATTCAAACCTTTCTTTCCCGAATTTTCTTGCAAGAGATTCATGAGAAGATGAATAATTTGTGATATGCTGACACGCTCTAGTGATAGTCGTTGATCCGCTTCTTCCAGTACAAAGAATAAATACTCTCATAATTGTTGGTAAAATTTTTCATACCAAGTCCGATGCAAACCCGCAAATCCTTCTGTAAAATCTACTTCTGAACCATCAACCATTAAGGCTCGTTGTTTATGCAATGTCTGGTTGATAGATAGATCCCACTTCACCTTTGCTCGGTCATAAGTTGAGGCTCCCTGCACAGCAATATTATTTTCTAAAGTAATGTCTTCTGATAGCTTGGCCCCAAATATCCATTCTAACATATCAAAAAAATGAATACCGATATTTAGTTTAACCCCCCCACTTTTTGCCAAATCTCCCTTCCAGCTGTGGTGATACCAATTGCCTCGAGGGGTATGATATGTCAATTGAATATCATAAATCTTGTCTTTCGGACCTGAATCCACACGTTCTTTAAGGGCAATCACGTTGGGATGTAATCGTAGCTGCATGACAACACTAATCCTCCTACCAGATTCTTCCTCTAATTCTCTCAAAGGAGCCACATTCCAATCGTTGATTACCAGAGGTTTTTCGCAGATGACATCCATATCGTTGCGAAGGCCATACCTACAATGAGCATCATGAAGATAATTAGGGGAGCAAATGACTAGGAAATCAACCTTATTACCTGCTCTCTTTAATTTATTGAGATGTCGATCGAATCGTTCAAATTCTGTAAAGAAATCACACTTAGGAAAGTAGCTATCTAATATCCCTACACTATCATGAGGATCCAATGAGGCTACAAGACTCCCGCCTATATGCTTTATGGCGTCCATATGTCTTGGGGCCACATATCCTGCAGCTCCGATTAGCGCAAAGGTCTTCATATGGCAAATTTATATATATAAACCCAGCAGAAGGTCATGTGCAGAGATTATTGTGATTGTCTTATCATTTTTAGTCAGTTTGTCTTGCTGGTCCATAGTGACGATATATCCCTGATCATGGTTAAAGAAGCTCAATGCTTCTATTAAGCCATTAACCTCTCGCTCCATATTGTGGCGATCTAATTGTATACAGACCTGAACGAACTTGGTGGCCTGTTGATGCTTAGTAATGACAAAATCACATTCCCATTCATCTCGGTAGTAATAGATTTGACGATGTTGACGTCGGAGATATAAAAAAACAAGATTTTCTAGTAGGCGACCATGATCGTCCTGAAGCTTTATGGTGTTCGCTCTTATAAATCCTGGGTCTATTGCGTAGACCTTCTTTTCATTGACAAGTTGCTTCTTATAGCTATAATCAAATTTTGAAATACTGAAGAAGAGGTATGCATTCTCTAAGTATCGGATATATGACGCTACAGTATTAACGGAACCTATCTTATATGATTTTTTCAGCTTATTGAGGGAGTATGGACGTGCAATATTATTGATGAGATGCATCGTGATCTGGAGTAATGCATGGCTATCCCGAACTCCATATCGAGCTACGATGTCCCGCTGGACGATATCAGTGAGTAGCTGCTGTAATATGACATCATTTTTGTGAATCAGATATTCTGGAAATCCGCCATCTCGGATATATTCTGGCACCTCCTTGACTTCTGAGCCCGAATTGTTTAGTTCTTTATACTCCCGATAATCAAATGGGAATAGCTCATAGCTCAAGTGGCGCCCCGTTAATAGTGTAGCGAGTTCTGTGCTGAGCATAGCTGCATTGGAGCCTGTTATGATTATTGGCTTCTTTCTTTCTGTTATATGTCTGACGTATTTCTCCCACTGTGCTATCTGGTGGATTTCATCATAGTAGTACTTAGTATCGGGATCACAGAGCTCTTCGATAGTATAAAAGTCTTGGACATCAAAGTCTAAGAGTCGAGGATCATCAAAGTGTAGATATTGATGAGGGCCTTTGTAATTACTCATCATGGTTTTTAGGAGTGTGCTCTTACCAGATCGGCGCACTCCTGTGATTATCGTAGCAAACCCATCTTGCTCTGCGATATCTTTGGTTCTATGTCTTGGGATATACTGGTCTACTGAGTTGAGTAGTTCTACCTGACTTATTAGGACGTCATTGATCTGAGAGCGCAGCATATTCTTAGTTCTCTTCTATTATGAGCTACAAAGGTACACGGTCCTCAATGCTAATGCAAATTATTATGCATTGCTAATGAGTAATAGTGTTCATTACTAATGTGAACTATAGTTTGTTACTGGAAAAATCAAATTTTGTGGTTTGCTGGTGTGGATTTTAGCGAAAGTCAATCTGCAGTATGGCGAGTACCTTAAGAGATTTATACCTAAGATTGCATTCGAATACGTTTTTGTGCATCTAATAAATAGCGCACGCCAGTCGCAGCACAAAGTGCAACACCATCATTGCCAAATGTTAATCTCTGCCCATGAGCGCTAACCCAGCCATCTCGTTTAGCCGGATTACCTAGCCATAATTCATAATCATAGCTACTCTTAGTCATTACTGCTCCTGCCCCGATAAAAGAGTATTCACCTATACTATTGCCGCAGATGATCGTGGCGTTAGCACCTATGGTAGCGCCTCTCTTAATCGTAGTAGTCAGATACTCTGAGGTCCGATCTAGGGCACCCCTTGGGTTGAGAACATTAGTGAATACCACAGAAGGGCCAATGAATACATCATCCTCGAGAATAACCCCTTCGTAGACAGAAACATTGTTTTGAATTTTCACTCCATTACCTATTCTGACCTTTGGTCCGATATAGACATTTTGACCGAGTGTGCAGTTAGACCCAATAATTGCAGAGGAGGAGATATGACAGAAGTGCCATATTTTGGTTCCACTACCTATTATAGCTCCATCGTCTATGACACTAGTTTCATGCTTGTAATAATCACTCATGCTCAGACCAATGTATGATTTTAGCTATGACATAATTGAACTCTTCAGTAGTAAGCTGTGGCGATATCGGTATGGCTAGCAATTGTGCCGCTACCAATTCGCTCTGTGGATATCTATCATCAGCGTAATCGATGGCTACCTCTTGTTGATGAATGGCCTTTGGGTAGTAGATTATACTTTCAATCCCTTGTGTTTTTAAATAGCTTTTTAACTGATCCCTATTAGGACTAAGAAGGCAATACTGATGATAAATGTGCTTGGCGTGATAACGTTCCTGAGGGCGCCTAATATCTAGTTTTTCTAATGATTCATTATATCTATCAGCTTGATTTTTCCGTCTATTATTTCTCAAGTCCAGTTTGGGTAACTGAGCAGTCAATATTGAAGCTTGTAGACTGTCTAAGCGACTGTTCATACCTATGATGGCATGATGATATTTAGTCGTTTGACCATTATGGCATATTAAGCGGAGTTTATGTGCTAGGTCACCATTTTCAGTCACAATAGCACCTCCATCACCAAAACAACCTAAGTTCTTGGTAGGGAAGAATGAAAAGGTGCCGATATCACCCATGGCGCCAGCATTTTTTTCTCCAGCTCCTTCAACATGTAATGTGCTTCCAATGGCTTGGGCGCTATCTTCGATAATGGAGATCTGATGTTCTTGAGAGATATTAGTGAGTCTGACCATATCTGCCATCTGCCCATAGAGATGCTGAACAACAATGGCTTTCGTAGCGGTAGTAATTTTAGACTCGACGAGTGAAGCATCTATATGAAAGTACTCATCGATATCTACTAATACTGGTTTGGCCTGGAGTAATAAGCACATCTCAAATGCTGAGATATATCCATATGCTGGCATGATGACTTCATCACCCGGGCCAATATCGAGAGCCATTAGACTCGCGAGCAGTGCATCAGTGCCATTAGCGCAGCTAATTACATGATTGACTTGCAGATAGTCGGATAGTTCCTGTTCGAATTGCTTTACGGCCTGACCTCCTATGAATCTCCCCACCTCTACCGACTTATACCAAGCCTTATCAAGCGCAGTTTTGTTCTGCTGATAGAGCCTATCTAAGTATGCCATCTTGACCTTCATCATAGTGACCAATACTTTAGATTCTTCGCATCACGAAAATCAGGGTATAGGTTTTTAACATCAAATAGCATAGCCGTATCGACGCTTCTCTCTACGAACCAATCGTAAGGCAAGTCTCTAAAAGCCTCGTGAGAGACTGCTAACACTATGGCGTCGTATTGATCTGTAATCTCCGAAGGAGTAGTATAATGTACAGTCGCATCTTCAAAAGATACTACTCCTGGATCTACACTTTGTATCTCGATACTATACTCTTGCAGTTCTTTTACGAGATCAATTGTTCTGCTATTTCTTATGTCTGCAACATTCTCCTTGAAACTTAGTCCCATAACCAACACCTTGCTGTTCCCGGGATTGATACCATTGCTAATAAGTGATTGGGCCACTTTAGTCGCGATGAACTTTGGGATATAATCATTAACTCTTCTACCTGCTGCTATCACTTGGGGTATATGGCCCAGCTGTTTAGCCTTATGGATGAGATAAAGGGGATCCACGCTGATGCAGTGACCACCAACTAATCCTGGGCTATAGTCATGGAAGTTCCACTTAGTTGATGCGGCATCAATCACCTCTCGGCTATCTATGTTCATCTTATCTAGGATTATCGCCATCTCGTTCATCAATGAGATATTGAGATCTCTCTGAGTATTTTCTAAAACTTTAGCTGCCTCAGCAGCTTTGATTGAAGATACTTTATGACAAGGCTTACTCAAGATCGCTTCATAGACCCCACAGGCTAGTTCTAATGTTTTCTTGTCATTGGCGCCTACCACTTTAACACTGTTGAGTAGGGTTTCAAGGATTTGGCCAGGAACAATACGTTCTGGTGAATAAGCTACCTGGAAATCTTTGTCGCTATTCAGTCCACTTTTCGATTCTAATATGGGTATACATACTTCCTCTGTACAACCTGGATAGACAGTTGATTCATAGATAATCAAGTCACCCTTCCCCATATATTGGCCTACCGTCTTGCATGCCTCCACAAGGTGACTTAAGTCGGGCTGGTCGCTACTGTCTATATCGGTCGGCACTGCGATTATATATACCGATGCGGGTCTGATATCTTCTGCGTTGGTGGTGAATGATAAGACTTTGGATTTAATGAATTCACGATCAATTTCTTGGTTGACATCGATACCTTGAATGAGCGATGTCACCCTTGTCTGATCAACATCATACCCAATAATCTGATGGTGGTCACTTAAGCTGAGCGCAAGTGGCAGACCTACATATCCTAAACCAATAATGGAAATCACCATGCTAAATGAGCGACTACTTTACGTATCCAACAATTCGTGCGAAAGTCCTTCTCCATCACCTCAGACAAATATAGGTAAATGGTCTTACCAAGGCCGTTCTTTGCTTATGGCCTTAAATACCTGTTTAATTCCGTCTTGAAGACCAATTTGAGATTTCCAGCCTAAACGGTGAATCTTTGAGCTGTCCATTAGTTTTCTGGGGGTGCCATCAGGTTTGCTTCTGTCATGGAAGATTTCACCATTGTAGCCTACAACATTCTTGATCATTTTAGCCAAATCTAATATACTGACCTCTTCTCCCGTGCCCACATTCATGAACTCGCGGTCATCATAGTTCTTCATTAGATATAGCAGTGCATCAGCGAGATCATCAACATGCATGAATTCTCTTATTGGACTTCCCGTGCCCCATATGACGACCTCGGAAGAATTAGAATCTTTCGCTTCTATAACCTTTCTTAGGAGGGCAGGAAGCACATGACTATTGTTTAGATCATAGTTGTCATTGGGTCCATAGAGATTGGTTGGCATTGCAGAGATGAAGTTGCAGCTATACTGATCCCGATAAGCTTCGCACATTTTTATTCCTGCAATCTTTGCGATAGCATAAGGTTCATTAGTTGGTTCGAGGGTTCCCGTCAAGAGCTGATCCTCAGACATAGGTTGTATCGAATGCTTAGGGTATATGCACGATGAGCCAAGAAATAGCAATTTGGTGACCCCATGCTTATAGCTTTGATGTATGAGATTATTTTGTATTTGCAGATTGTCATATAGGAAGTCTGCCCTCATGGTATTGTTAGCATGGATTCCACCGACCTTGGCTGAGGCTATAAAAACATAATCAGGTTTTTCGGACTTGAAAAAAGACTCAACAGATAATTGATTTCTTAAATCAAGTTCCTTTGAGGTTCGATAGATTATATCCCTGTAACCCTCAGACTTGAGACGACGCATAATTGCTGAGCCAACCATACCTCGATGTCCAGCAACGTAAATTTTTGATTTACTATTCATATTCTTTTACAATAGAAAAACCTTGATCCTTGAGATACTTTTCTTTTTTGAAGAGTGCTAAGTCAGCTTCGATCATCTCGGTTATTAGCATTTTTAAATCATATTTGGGGGTCCACCCCAGTTTCTCTCTGGCTTTTGTAGCATCGCCGACTAAGAGATCTACTTCTGTGGGTCGGAAGTAATTCTGATCAACTTCAACAACACATGACCCTTTAGGTAGTTGCCATTTTGGGTTATTGCAAGCCTGTACATATCCTTTTTCTTTTTGGCCACTACCTTCAAATGATAAAGAAATCCCCAAAATATTAAAAGCCATAACCACGAACTCTCTGATAGAAGTAGTTACACCAGTTGCTATAACAAAGTCTTCAGGAGATTCGTGTTGTAACATTCGCCACATTAATTCAACGTAATCTTTGGCGTGACCCCAATCGCGTTTAGCATCAAGATTTCCTAAATAAAGCTTATCCTGGAGACCTAAAACTATTTTAGTCGCTGCTCTCGTTATTTTCCTTGTGACAAAAGTCTCACCACGTAAAGGACTCTCATGATTAAATAGTATGCCATTACACGCGAACATATTGTAGGCCTCTCTATAGTTGACCGTAATCCAATATGCATAAAGCTTAGCAACTGCATATGGCGATCTGGGGTAAAATGGAGTGCTTTCTGATTGTGGCACCTCCTGAACTAAACCATATAGTTCAGATGTCGAGGCTTGATAAACTTTAGATTTATTAGTCAATCCTAATAATCTAACTGCTTCCAGTATACGTAGAGTACCAAGGGCATCAACATCTGCCGTATACTCGGGACTATCGAAACTTACCTTAACATGGGACATAGCTCCCAAATTATAGATCTCATCAGGTTGTACTTCTTGTATGATTCTAATGATGTTTGACGAATCAGTAAGATCACCGTAATGAAGTTTCAACTTTATATCCTTTTCATGAGGATCCTGATAAAGATGATCAATACGCTGAGTATTGAACAATGAGCTTCTCCTTTTGATGCCATGAACTTCATAGCCTTTGCCAATTAATAATTCGGCAAGATATGCTCCATCTTGTCCAGTAATGCCTGTAATTAATGCTATTCTCTTATTCATGAAGGACTAATTCTTTGATTAATTCATCATATGCTCGCTCACCTACTAGTTTGCCATCTACTAATTCTAAGATGCGATCACATTTTTCGAGCGTAGTGATACGATGCGCCACAATAACTATGGTCTTACCTAATGATGCCAAGTGATTGATGCTCTGCACAATTGCTCGCTCGGTGGTAGGGTCTAGTGCGCTTGTGACTTCATCGAAGACGAGGATTTCAGACTTCTTATATAGTGCACGGGCGATTCCGACACGTTGTTTTTGTCCCCCTGATAATTTTACCCCTCCCTCACCAAGTTGCATACTCAGGCCTTCGGACTGTTGACTGACAAATGTAGAGAGCATCGACTCATCTAACACTTGCTGCAATATCTGGTCATCGATCTGTTCAAATCCCAAGGCTATGTTTTCCGCTAGGGTGCCATTCATGATAAACACATCTTGCTCTACATAACCAATATTACGTTGAAAAGAAGCATCGTCAGACTCGCTTTGTAGTGCGGTGCCATCGATCTCAAAGCTGCCAGATTGAGGTTTTATCAACCTGAGAAAAATCTTCAGAAGCGTTGTTTTGCCTGATCCAGAACCTCCGATGATGCCGACACTTTCCCCTTTTTGAATCGACAGAGATACATCCAATAGTGCAGCTTTATCAGACTCAGGATATGTAAATGTGATGTTCTTTAAGGCAACACTATTAGTAAATGACATCTTATCGACATCCTCAAATGGCTCTAAGGATTGGTGAGCTACTACACTTAATTCCTTAATGGTGAAGGAGCTGTTCTTGATAAGAAGTATAGAATTCATCATCCTGTTAATGGATGGAAGAACTTTGTAGGCAGCTACTGCAAAAAATCCCAGTAAGGTTAGTACTGAGTCTTTGCTTGCACCAGTAAAATATGCGAATGCAAAAATCACTAATATCCCAAGTCCAAAGATTACATCATTCGTTTTTTGGTGGATCTTTTCGTAGATACCTCTATTTAATACATCAACTCTATTCAGTTTCTTTTGGCTTGTTTCATATTGAGCCAAGTAGTGATTTTCTATGTTAGATAATTTTACATCTACGAATGCTTTCATGGACTCTATGACCTTAGCATAATTCAGTGGCATGAGTTGATTTCTCACTTCTCCGATCAATTTAGTCCTATTTTTACTAAACTGATATATCCCTAAGAATACTGGTATAACTATTACGATCAGCATTAATACTGCCAGTGGATTGTAGAGCAGGAGTGCAGCTACGAGAATGAAAATCACAGTCAGTTCTGTTGCAAAATAGAAAGTTGGATTGAGGTAATGCGATGCAAATCGCATCGGAATATCGACAATATTGTATACTTTCTTGCCAGATGTTTGATCTGTTAAGAACAGATATCCTTGGTCATAAAAATGCTTGAACATCTTCTTATTAAGGCGCAAGGCGATATTATAAGAAAATCGTGTCTGAACATATACTATCCATAGGCTTACAGCATTCTTGACAACGAAGGTGATAAATATGATTATCGACAAGAAGAATAGCATTTCTATTTCACTGGAAGCTCCAATCCATTGATAGATCTGTCTAAGACCGAGATTAAAGTAATGCTCGATTGTTGAGATTTCTGCAGTCCCAGTGTAACTCGGCGAAGTGATTGTCTCACCTTCCAGAGCACTTCTTATAAGCACCAATATTGTCGCAAGCCCAAATACATCAAATAAAGCATTGATTAACATCAATCCAATCATAAAGACAGAGCGGCGCTTCTGATCATGATCTAATACCGTAAGGATATTCCTAACGGCATTAAAGAACGGATTATTAAGGAGTAACTTGAGCAAATGAATGGCTTATATATTGCGAATTTATGTAATCTTAATTACATCCCTATTGTGGTTGTATAGCTTAACTTTGCATTTAAATTAATCGCAATTGAAGATTCCTTTTTATAAGTATCAGGCCACAGGAAATGATTTTGTTATAATTGATCACTTTTCGTCATGCTATTTTGATGAACTTAGTACAGATCAGGTGGCACATATTTGTGATCGTAGATTTGGAATAGGAGCAGATGGCATGATGATTATTGAGCCTGATAACACTTACGATTTCAAGATGATTTATTACAATAGTGATGGCCGTCTGAGCAGCATGTGCGGCAATGGTGGCCGAGCTATATCTCATCTTGCTCATCAATTAGGGCATATAGGAGTTGAAGCCTCTTTCATTGCTGTTGATGGTCCTCACCAGGTTAAGATTGAACAAGATCAGGTAGAGTTGAAAATGAACGAAGTTTCTCAAATCAATAAATTAAATCAAGATTTTGTCCTCGATACGGGCTCTCCTCATTATGTAAGTATTATGGATGACATCAACAATCTTGATATTCTGCCCGCCGCTCAAGCCATCCGATATAATCCAACATTCCAAGATGTTGGAATCAATGTCAATTTTGTGAAGTTTGGTAATGATCGTATTGATATGCGCACTTATGAGAGAGGAGTGGAGGACGAAACATTATCATGTGGTACCGGTGTTACTGCGGCTTCACTAGTATATATGAATCAAGACGATAAGCCGGATGGATTATATCGTGTAGAAGTAGAAACTAAAGGGGGACAGCTCGAAGTAAGAGCACGGAAGGGTAGTGGTACTTATTCAGAGATTTGGTTGTGTGGCCCAGCTGTTAAATCATTTGAAGGTGTCATCGAGCTATAGCTCTAATTCAATATTCAATTTGGCATTTTTCAATTCGGCTAAGGCATGATGGTCGTTAAGCTCTTGAGCTACTTCTATACCCTCATTATAGGACTTTATCGCCTCTGATCGATTATTAACGAGAGTATAAATTGCAGCGAGGTGATAATATAACCCTACGTAATTAGGGTTTATCTCTTTCAGCTTTTTGTAATATGAAATCGCTTTAAGATAGTCCTCCCTCTTTCCACATTCTTGGGCTAGGGCGAACAAAACAAATTCATCCTTTGGATCTTGAGCTATCATTTCCTCTAATTGCTTAACACGCCAATTATCCATCTTTACCTCGCTTTGTATAAAACTTACTTTTGCACACCTCGTTAAATAGAGGAAGTATAATAAAATAGCATTGAATGAATCTACTAGTTTGTATAAATAAAACTCCAGAGACAACGGCTAAAATAGCCTTTACCGATGGGAATACTAAGTTTGATACTAATGGAGTACAATTTATCATGAATCCTTATGATGAATGGTATGCGCTTGTACGAGCATTAGAGCTGAAAGAGCAGCATGGCGGTTCCGTGACAGTTATTAATGTTGGCCCTGCCACCAATGATGTCGTGATCAGAAAAGCATTGGCAATTGGAGCTGATAAGGCCGTCAGAGTTAATGCAGATGCGACTAATTCAATGATGGCAGCCAAGAATATTGCGGACTATGTTCAAGCGAATGACTTTGATATAATCTTTACTGGTAAAGAATCAATAGACTTTAATGGTTCTGAAGTTGGTGGAGCAATTGCGGGATATTTAGGTATTCCATTCGTATCATATGCATCCGCAATGGAGCATAATGGGACTACGGCAACGGTGACAAGAGATATAGAAGGGGGTGTAGAGGTTGCTGAGATCAGCGGCAAGTTTGTATTATCAGCGGCTAAGGGATTAGCGGAGCAGCGCATACCCAACATGAGAGGTATTATGATGGCGAAGAAAAAACCATTGGAAGTAGTTGAACCAACTAATGCCAATTCACATGTTTCTTTAACGGGATTTACACTACCTGCGGCTAAATCGGGAGTGAAGATGATTGATCCAGAAAATATGGATGAACTCGTAAGATTACTTCAAGAAGAAGCAAAAGTTATTTAAATAAACCTCATTCACAATTATATATCATGGCAGTATTAGTAATAGCAGAAAATCCCAAAGGACAATTTAAGAAGTCCGCTTTTGAGGTTACACATTTTGGACACCTTACGGCTCAGGCTTTAGGCACGGAGTGCATCGCTTTAGTAATTGGAGATGCATCAAGTCCGGAACAACTAGGAAAATATGGTGCGAGTAAGGTAGCTCATGTCTCACACAATGGTGGCTTTGATACCATAACATATAATAAAATCATTACTCAGGTAGCCGATCAGGTTGGGGCTGATGTAGTCATACTCAATCATTCAGCCAATGGTAAAGCTTTATTAGGCGGCTTAGCTGTTGCTCTCGATGCAGGTGTAGTATCACAGGTAAATGGTGTGCCTTCATCAGATGGCGCAGGAATTAAAGTAACAAAACCAGTATTCTCCGGTAAGGCTATTGCAACGTATACTATTAGCAGCACGAAGAAAGTGATGAGCCTCATGGGCAACGCTATACCACCGCAGGAAGTGGGTAGCGATTGTGCAGTTGAGAGTGTCTCAGTTGAAGTGCCGGCTTCATCAGTCTCGATAAAAGAAGTTAAAACTGTGGACGGAACAGTTCCTTTGCCAGAGGCTGAGCTGGTTGTTTCTGCTGGAAGAGGGATGAAAGGACCTGAAAACTGGGGAATCATTGAAGAATTAGCCAATACGATTGGAGCGACTACAGCCTGCTCTAGACCAGTTGCCGATACTGGTTGGAGACCGCACCACGAGCACGTTGGACAGACAGGAGTTGCTATTCGTCCTAATCTATATATTGCGGCAGGAATCTCTGGTGCAATACAGCATTTGGCAGGAGTCAATAGCTCTAAGTGCATAGTTGTGATCAATAAAGATCCAGAAGCACCTTTCTTTAAGGCGGCAGATTATGGAGTCTGTGCAGACTTATTTGATGTGGTTCCTAAATTGAACGAGGCTTTTAAGAAAGCTTTAGCACAGTAGATTACATTTTACCAAGAAGACCTAGTAATATATCTCTTCTAAGCGCAAATTGTCACTAATTTGCGCTTAGTTTCATTTTAGCTCTTAGCGAACTTATTTGTGCCTTGAGTGGTTATTTTGACCAGCAGAGTCTAAAGAACAACATGATAAAGATCGAATTAGATATAGTTGCCCTTTCGCATAGTGTGACCCAATCACATAACTATGCTGTTGTTCTAGGCGAAATCGAGGGCACCCGAAGACTGCCTATTGTTATCGGTGGTTTTGAAGCGCAAGCTATAGCAGTAGCAATGGAGCAGATGTCCCCGAATAGGCCCTTGACTCATGATTTGTTCAAAAACACACTTGAACATTTTGATATTGAACTGCGAGAAGTGGTCATCAACAACCTTCTGGAGGGAGTATTCTATGCTAAGCTGGTCTGTGAGAAGGAGGGAGTAGAGTATGAGATAGATAGTAGAACATCAGATGCAGTTGCTATGGCAGTAAGATTTGACTGTCCTATATATACATATGAGTTCATCCTTGAGTCTGCAGGTGTAGAGTTGGAGGAAGGAGAGAGTAAGGATAATCCGATCTCCACTAAGATTCCAACCTCAAAAGCGGGAGGCGAGACTTATGAGCGCATGTCTGAAGATGCATTGACTCAGCTATTGGAGGATGTATTGGCATCAGAGGATTATGAGAAAGCTGCCAAAATTCGAGATGAACTCCTTCGCAGAAAATCTAAGGAGTAAACGATCGTAATGCTTCTTCGATCTTAGGAATCATGTTATCTGTCACATCAAGGTGAAACACAAATCTTACCGCCGTAGGTCCGAATTGTACACAGAGTATATCCTTGTTCTTCAGATATTCGATCAGACTGACTGCATTCTCCTCGTTATTAGTTTCAAATATGACAATGTTAGTTTTGACGGGCCTTACATGGTTAATATATGATAGTTGAGTGAGGAGTGAGCCGATTGATTTCGCTCTATCATTATCAACTTTTAATCGCTCTACATGATGATCAAGTGCATAACTACACGCTTTCGCCAGATATCCAGCCTGTCGCATCCCTCCCCCCATAACTTTTCTGAATCTACGTGCTAACTTCATGTCTTCAGCGCTACCTATAAGTAGTGAGCCAACTGGAGCTCCTAGCCCTTTAGACATACATATGGAAATCGTATCGAAATTTGATCCGATGTCCTTGGGTCTTTCATCAGTCTCTACCAATACATTGAATAGCCTAGCCCCATCTAAGTGTAATTTTAGTTGATGCTTATCACATACACTTCGTATTTCCTCCATTTCATCAAGAGTGTAGTAGCTACCTCCTCCCTTATTGCAGCTATTCTCGAGGACCACAAGACGAGTCTTCGGTAACCAGTCGAAATCTGGCTTAACAGCTTTATCAACTTGATCAGCCGTAATTTTGCCATACTGACCTTCGATTAGATTTATTGCAACACCAGAGTTAAAGGCATATCCTCCAGTTTCATATTGATAGATATGACTGTAGTGATCACAGATGACCTCATCTAGGGCTTGAGTATGTATTTTTATTGCGATCTGGTTAGTCATAGTTCCAGATGGGCAAAACAGGGCTGCTTCTTTACCAAATAATTTTGCAACTCGATCCTGCAATTCATTTATAGATGGGTCTTCCCCAAATACATCATCACCCACCTCTGCAGCAATCATATGCTTGAGCATATCAGGAGTAGGCTTTGTCACAGTATCGCTCATTAAATTGATCATTCTCTACTCTGTTTCTTAACTCGAATTTATAATTTACTAATGTAGTCTTAAAGAAATACTTCTCATGATTCGATTATCTTTCCACTAACCAACTAATAAGTTTGCCGATTATGAATTTATTTGCTCGCTCATTTTGCCTGATTTTCTTTATGATCTGCTCAGGATCTATACTAAACAGTCAGACATTCATTATGCATACAAGCCCTATAGATGAGAAGCGCTACAGTGAGTATGAGGGCAGTCCCTATTATTTTAAAGAGCATATAATAGTAGATCTCTACCTTACTGGTGATCCAAAGCCCTATAGCGTTAAAATGAATATTAATATGCATGAAAAAGAGGTGGAAGTATTTAAAGGAAATGAATATGCCGTAATAGATTTTAACGAAATTGAATCGATTGACGCTGGAGAACGAGGGATTATTGTTCCTAATAATGGACATATCGAGGTCGCACACTACAAGGATGATCAATATCATCTGGTCGATACACCGAGGATGTCAATCAGGGAGACTACTACAAATCTGCCAGGCGAAATAGTAGAGAAAAAAACATTCACCATAAAGAATGACTATAAGCTAACTATCAATGGCAAGAAGCACTCGATCAAGATGAAAAAGAAGTCAATTATTGGTGTTTTAGGTAGGGCAGCAGAAAAAACTGCAAAAAAGACTAAAAACAAATTAAAGACCATCAATGACCTAGTATCATTGCTGGCAATCATGTGATCCTTGTTGTTCCATTCAATAGTAAGCTTCATAATTACAGTACTACTTTATTTGCTCGATAATTGGTTAAGCCTTCATGTATATTTGCAGCATGAAGTTGATACGTAATTTTTGCGTTATAGCTCACATCGATCATGGTAAGAGTACCTTGTCAGATCGTCTTCTTGAGCAGACTAAGACTATCTCAGAGCGAGACATGAAGAGTCAGGCTCTGGATGATATGGATTTGGAGCGTGAGCGAGGAATAACTATTAAGAGTCATGCTATCCAGATGTATTATCAGCATACAGATGGTGAGACTTACACGTACAATCTCATTGATACACCAGGACATGTAGACTTTTCATACGAGGTGTCAAGGTCAATAGCCGCCTGTGAGGGTGCATTACTGTTAGTTGATGCCAGTCAAGGTGTACAAGCACAAACCATCTCTAATTTATATTTAGCCATAGAACATGATCTAGAGATCATCCCTATCCTGAACAAGGTTGATATGGAAAGTGCCATGATAGAGGAGATGTCAGATCAGATCATTGATCTGATAGGATGTGAGAAAGGGGAGATAATTCTTGCAAGTGGTAAGACAGGTATAGGTATAGATGATATTCTTGCGGCTATCGTAGATCGAATACCGGCTCCTGAAGGAGATCCCAATAGACCACTCCAAGCGTTGATATTCGACTCCATGTTCAATTCATTTAGAGGGGTAATTGCGTATTTCCGCATTATGAATGGAGTCCTAAAAAAAGGAGATAAGGTCAAGTTCGTAAATACTGGAAAAGTCTATGATTCTGATGAAATTGGCATCTTGCAGATGAATCAAGTTCCAAAAAAGGAATTACGAGCCGGAAATGTAGGGTATATCATAACAGGAATTAAGGAGTCTAAAGAGATTAAGGTAGGTGATACCATAACTGTCAATGACAATCCTTGTGATGGAGCCATTCAGGGCTTTGAAGAAGTCAAACCAATGGTCTTTGCTGGAATTTATCCGATTGATAATGACGATTTTGAGGACCTCAGGGATAGCCTCGAAAAGCTACAACTCAATGATGCGTCGTTAGTATTTGAGCCTGAGACTTCTATTGCTTTAGGATTTGGATTTAGATGTGGCTTTTTAGGCATGCTACATCTTGAGATCATTCAGGAGCGACTTTCTCGCGAGTTTGACCAAGAGGTCATTACAACTGTGCCCAACGTGTCGTATGTCGCATATACCAAGAGAGACAAGAAATTAGAAATTAATACTCCGGCAGATCTTCCAGATCCTACCTTGCTCGATAGGGTGGAAGAGCCATATATCAAAGCGCAGATCATTACGAAACCAGAATATATCGGATCTATAATGTCCCTTTGTATGGATAAAAGAGGTATCCTACTGAATCAATCCTACCTTACTACAGAGAGAGTAGAACTGACTTTTGAGCTCCCTTTAGCTGAGATAGTCTTCGATTTCTATGACAGGCTTAAGTCCATAACTCGAGGTTATGCTTCATTTGATTATGCTCCGATTGGCTATCGCGCTTCTGATTTAGTCAAGTTAGATATCAAGCTCAACGGAGATTCTGTTGATGCATTATCATCACTGGTCCATAAGACTAAGGCTGAACCTTTCGGCAGACAGATTTGCAAAAGGTTAAAGGAGTTACTCCCTAGGCAGCAATTTATGATCGCTATACAAGCCGCTATTGGAGCTAAGATTATTGCAAGAGAGACTATCTCTGCGCTCCGTAAAGATGTAACCGCCAAGTGTTATGGTGGTGATATCACCAGAAAGAGAAAGCTATTAGAAAAGCAGAAAAAGGGTAAGAAGAAGATGAGACAGATTGGTTCTGTTCAAGTGCCACAAAAGGCCTTCCTACAAGTTCTTAAGTTAGGAGACGGAGGATAAGATTACTTTGCCCAATTAAATGTGTAGTTGAGAAAAGTGCTATAAGGATTGCCAGTATTAGGATTTATGTTGGCGAAGTAGACATCGATCTCGACGGGATGGTTGTCGTCTTTCTCACTAGTATCGAAGACAAATTCAATCTTAGCTGATTCGCCTGGTTCAATTGGATATTGAGGCCACTTAGCTTCTGTACAGACACAAGTATTTACAATATCTATTTCGACATCACCGTCAGAAATGTTAGTAAACACGAAAGTCTCTGAAATCTTTTCTCCCTTAGCTACTACACCTAATGATATGCTTTGTTGTTTCCATTTTACAATGTCAGAAGCATCTTGAGCGACACTCAATAAGGGTAACAAAAAGAATAGAACTGCGTACTTCATGCTCTACGTTGTACTATTAAGACGCTAGATTTCCAGATTTGGTACACGAATTAAGTAGACTTTAATGATATTTTAAGTCTGAAAGATACGTGCTAAGAAAATAGACTATCTACGAAAGCTTGCTTATTAAATACCTGTAGATGATCGATTCCTTCTCCTACTCCGATATACTTAATAGGTATTTTGAATTGATCCGAGATTCCGATTGCTACACCTCCTTTAGCTGTTCCGTCTAGTTTAGTGAGTGCTAAGCAAGTTACGTCTGTGGCTTCAGTAAATTTTGTGGCTTGTTCTATAGCATTTTGACCAGTAGTAGCGTCGAGTACTAACATAACTTCATGAGGTGCTCCAAGGGATTTCTTGTTAATTGACGCTTTAATTTTGCTGAGTTCTTTCATTAGATATAGCTTGGTATGTAACCGACCAGCCGTATCTATTAGTACGATCTCTGCATCTGTATTTATGGCGTGCTGAACTGTTTCATAGGCCACGGCGGCAGGGTCACTATTCATACCTTTATCATAGAAATCGCATCCTACTCGCTCAGCCCATATTGCTAGTTGGTCCACTGCAGCAGCTCTAAATGTATCAGCAGCACCCAAAACCACTTTGAACCCTTGCTTTGTGAATTGATGTGCGAGTTTTCCAACAGTTGTAGTTTTGCCAGTGCCATTAACCCCAACAACAAGGATTACATGTGGATGATTAAGGCGGTCATAATCAAAGCCCTCGATATCTCGTGTGTTATTCTCAGCTAGTAGATCTGTGATAATACCTTTCAGCAGGCTGTTTAGCTCATCTGTATTGATGTATTTATCTACAGCGACTTTTTCCTCTAACCTTTCAATAATCTTGACGGTTGTATCTATTCCTACGTCAGATTGTATCAAGATATGCTCCAACTCATCTAAGAATTCAACATCAACAGTAGATTTCCCTGCAACTGCCTTGGTGATTTTCCCAAAGAAGCTATCCTTTGTTTTTTGTAGCCCCTCGTTTAGATCATCTTCTTTCTCTTTAGTAAAAAACTTGTTGAAAAAACTCATATCTCTTTGGTTCGTAAATCAAAAAAGGCTTTTCCTATTGCTAAGAAAAGCCTCTCTCTAATAAAATCTCTCTGTATAGTATTACTTGTTAGCAGCTAAATATTCTTTGACTTTGTCTTTGTGAATCATCACTTCTTTATAAGAATATTTTCCAGTTGCCGGGTTTTTAACGCTTGTTATAACTTTCACATGATCCCTTCCGGATCCAGCATTTGCAGCACGCTGTGCTACCCTTGCGTTTTTCGATACTTTAGCCATCGTTACTTGATTTCTTTATGAACAGTATATTTCTTCAAGATAGGGTTGAACTTTTTAAGTTCCAACCTATCAGGTGTATTTTTTCTGTTTTTCTGTGTCACATATCGTGATGTGCCAGGCATGCCGCTGGATTTATGCTCGGTACACTCTAATATTACTTGCTGTCGATTTCCTTTAGATTTCTTAGCCATGGTTCTTTAATCTTTATAAGTTATAGTTCAATACCTACATCGAAGCCCTTGCGCTTCTGCTGCTTTAGGTATTCATGAACGCCAAGTTTATTGATGTTTCTCATAGCTGAAGTGCTCAACTTAAGTGTAACCCACTTATTGATCTCAGGAATGAAATACTTCTTAGTCTGAAGATTTGGTTCAAATCTTCTTTTGGTTTTCCTATTTGAGTGAGAGACATGATTTCCTGTGATTGGTCTCTTACCTGTTAATTGACATACTTTTGACATCTCTATTCTATTTATACCTCATAAGAGGAACTAAAACATATTGTGACTCCGGC
>CAZAXY010000016.1:0-42502 GCA_964489125.1 uncultured Saprospiraceae bacterium | reverse complement strand
GTGATCAAGCATTCATAGCGCGGCTTGAGCAACAAGGATTAACAGAACGAGGAAGTTTAGATTTATATGACGATCAAGAAGATCCTCTTAAAACTGATTTCGCTCGTATACAGGAATACTCTGGAGATGAGAAGCAATACATCGCATTCACCAGAGGCCGAGCAATCCTAAGCAGAGATGCCGTAAGCCAAATCAAAGCTCTTGCAGATGCATACCGGTCTAATGAGATTTCTGAAGTAATTATTAATGCCTATCACGACAACTCTCAAAGGCAAAAGCGTCTCGCCCTAAATAGGTCAAAAGCGATACAGGATCTATTAGAAACTTTTGGTATTCCCTACAATCAAATTCAACGAAATGCTCCATATGGAGATGAGGGAGATCAACTATACTTCGTATATCTCAGAACAGTTCAATAAGGATATCTATTTTTATGGGTATACAATTGTATTATGCGTATACTCATTTTCTCTATCATCACAATTATATGTGGACCTTCTTTTGCACAAGAGTATTTCCCACCACCAGGCAACAAAAATTGGACAAGGAAGTCGCCGATGGAAGTAGGTCTAAATCCTATACAAATCGATAGTGCTATTGCCTATGCTCAGTCTCAAGAATCTGCAAGTCCTCGGAATCTCCAGATAGCCCACTATCAGGGATTTGGTCGTGAGCCCTTTGGTGATGGGATTGGACCTCATACAACTAGAGGCCCTCAAGCAGGAATTATCATCAAAGGCGGATATATCATTGCAGAATGGGGTGAGCCTGCCAAAGTTGATATGACCTTTAGTGTTTCTAAGAGTTTTTTATCCTCCACTGTAGGAGTCGCCTATGATAAGGGGATGATCTCTAACATACATGATCCAGTTGCCGACTATATGGCACCTATCTACTTAGATGACGTTCCTGTAGGAGACAATAAAGCGGCTTTCTTTGGTCAACCTATGACATTAGATTTATTTGAGAGTGAGCACAATAGGAAGATCACCTGGGATCACCTGCTGCGTCAGACCAGTGATTGGGAAGGAATACTCTGGGGTAAGCCAGACTGGGCCGACAGGCCCGATGCGGACCCTACTAAATGGCACAATAGAGAAAAGAAAGAACCTGGATCGGCCTATGAGTATAATGATACTCGAGTTAATGTCTTAGCATTGGCGGCTATGAATCTTTGGAACAGGCCATTGCAAGAAGTCCTTACGGAGTATGTCATGGAGCCTATCGGAGCCAGTAATACGTGGAGATGGATGGGATATCACAACAGTTGGATCATCCTAAATGGACAAAAAATGCAGGTGCCTAGTGGTGGCGGTCATTGGGGAGGCGGAATGTTCATCAACGCTTATGATCAAGCGAGATTTGGATACTTGACTTTAAATAGAGGAGTCTGGGATGGTCAGCAGATATTATCTGATGAGTGGGTCACTATGTCTCTAACCCCTACCCCAGTAAAGACTGATTATGGTATAATGAATTGGTTTTTGAATACAGATAGGATGAGACTTCCCGACGCCCCTGAAGAGGCATTCTTTCATCTTGGCGCTGGAGTAAATATGGTTTATGTTGATCCAGTTAATGATCTTGTACTCGTAACGAGATGGACCGAGGGTTCGGCCATGAATGGTATTGTCAAGCGCGTGTTAATGGCCATAGAGTAGCCTGTTAACTCCTGACATTAGGCACAACTGACGAAAACTTCATTTGGCTAAGACTATCTGGTTAAATATCTTACGCCGACATAAATACACAGAATACATATGTTGAACTCACATACTTCTAACAGACTCATCTTATTACTTGCAGCAATGCTCATACCATTATTGTCCTTTGCGCAGGGTATAGATGAAAGAATTGATGAGGCTTTTGCACCTTTTTCAAATCTGTGTCAAGAGATCGTTTTTGTAGAGATTGCCGGTATTCCATTGGTATTGATACTCTTAGTCGTTGGAGCATTGTTTTTTACAATAACATTTGGCTTTGTTAATATCAGACATTTCACCACGGCTATCAGTGTAGTTAGAGGCAAGTACGATGAAATAGACGACTCTCACGCAGGTAAAATGTATGGTGACTCTACTCCGGGTGGAGATGTATTCGAAACTATAAAAGATGAGAGCCAAGAAGGTGAGGTAAGTCATTTTCAAGCTTTGGCCACTGCAGTATCTGGTACGGTAGGTAACGGAAATATCGCAGGTGTTGCATTAGCAATAGCCATCGGAGGACCAGGGGCAACATTTTGGATGATCATCTGTGGTTTGTTAGGCATGTCATCGAAGTTCGTTGAGTGCACGTTAGGTGTACAATACAGAGATGTTGGACCTGACGGCACCGTATATGGTGGACCGATGTATTATCTGTCTAAGGGCTTAAAAGATAGAGGCTATATTACTTTAGGAAAGATTCTTGCTGGCATATTTGCTGTGTTATGCATCTTGGCATCATTTGCTGGAGGCAATGCGGCTCAATCTAATCAAGCTGCTCAAGAACTAGCTTCTTTGCTAGGCATGACATCGAGCAGTGCAGGAACCATTATCGGATTAGTACTAGCTTTTTTCATAGGTATCATCATCATCGGCGGTATAAAGAGAATTGCTTCTGTCACGGAGAAAATTGTTCCATTTATGGCAGGTATCTATATGTTAGCCTGTCTGTTTATTATTATCTCTAACTTCAGCTATGTAGACGATGCATTTGGATTAATATTCAAGAATGCCTTCTCACCTCAAGCAGGACTTGGAGGGTTATTTGGCGTGTTAATATTAGGATTTCGAAGAGCCGCATTCTCTAATGAGGCAGGTGCCGGATCGGCATCAATTGCCCACTCTGCTGTAAAGACTAAGTATCCAGCTTCTGAAGGATTAGTGGCCTTGCTTGAGCCATTTATTGATACTGTAGTCATCTGTACAATGACGGCATTAGTAATTATAATCTATAATTCTGGCGGAGTGTTTGAATATGGCGATGCCGGAAACGGAGGTGTACTTATTGATGGTATTGAAGTTAAAGGTGCCGGGCTCACAACTGCTGCTTTCGCTGCGTTCATCCCATACTCTAATATATTCTTGACAGTATGTGTCGTTTTATTTGCCGTTTCAACGATGATTTCATGGTCATATTATGGGCTCCAATCTTGGATGTATTTGTTTGGTAAGAGCAAGATGTCAGACTTGATCTATAAGATAACCTTCTTATTGTTTGTCGTAATTGGTGCTGCGGCAAATATGAAGTCAGTTTGGGGCTTTTCAGATGCAATGATATTAGGCTTAGTATTCCCTAATATGATAGGACTATTTTTCTTATTCCCATATGTGAAGAAAGAATTGACTAAGTACTTAACAGCTATAAAAAAGGCATAAAAAAAGAGGTTAAATCCCTTTAACCTCTTATTCATAGTATTTTATAAAAGAGCAAACAAAAACTGCGTGGGCTTATCATTATAATCCAATCAGTTTCAGGGGTTTATCGCCATTTTCATGACGACGTCATTTCCACATATATGACAGTATTCTATGAGACTTACCCCTATTTCTTTACTCTCAGTATTGTCAGCTACTATACATAATTAATGCATTATTATCTACTACTTGGATCTAACATTGGAAATAGCAAGGCATATATAGAGAAAGCCAAGTTCTTGCTGAGTAGTTTTTTACATATCGAAAAGCAATCTTCTCTTTATAAGACAGCGCCGTGGGGAGAAACTAATCAAGACTATTTCTTAAACCAAGCTCTACTGGTACTCACTGACATGGAACCTCATATATTGATGTCTCGAATTGAAGGTATAGAGTCCTTACTTGGCAAACAAAAGACAAGCAAATACGGCCCACGTACGATTGATATAGATATACTATTATGCGGAGACAATATCATATCTGAAAAAAATTTATATGTCCCTCACCCAAGAATGCATAAAAGAGCGTTTACATTAATACCTTTGAATGAAATAGCGTCGAATGTATATCATCCACACCTCAACAAAACTATCAATGAACTCCTGAAAGAATGTCAGGATGATTCTGAAGTGATCAAAATATTATGAGTATAACTTTTCCTTATAATTATCTGTGCGTCGAAGGCAATATAGGCTCTGGAAAGAGCTCCTTCACGACTATGATTAAGGAAGAGTACAACTGTGAGTTGATACTGGAGGACTTTCAGAACAATCCTTTTCTGCCTCTTTTTTACGAGGATAAGGAACGTTATGCATTTTCAGTAGAGTTGTTTTTTATGACTGAACGCTATAAACAGCTTCAGCGACAACTTCTTCACAAGAGTATGTTTAGTGAGTTTACGATAGCGGATTACTCTTTTGTTAAGTCATTACTCTTTGCCAAGAACAATCTTATTGAAGAGGAATATAGGCTCTTCATAAAGCTATGGAATGTGCTCAGTGCTTCATTTCCTAAACCAGATATACTGGTGTACTTCCATAGAGATGTTCCTACCCTTCGACAATTTATTAATTTCAGAGGACGGGAATATGAGATGCTCATCGAAGATGCTTACCTCCAAAGGATACAGGATACCTATTTTGAATATTTCAGAAATATACTAACGTTTCCAATTCTGATAATTGATGTAAACACGATTGATTTCGTAGGTGAGCCTCAGCACTATGAGTCAATAAAACGCATTATTGCTTCTAAGTATAATCCAGGAGTACACCGGGTTAGTCTATTAGTATAGCCAGCTTTTGACTGTGCTCCTGTTATTGATCCTATTAATCATATAGGCAATACCAAATTCTATAGTTCCTCTACCATCTGTGAATTCTGTTATACGTCCAGCACTAAGCTCATAGGATATATCAAGAGAAATATCATTACTTACAAAACTTGCCAGAATATTTATTCCTGTAAGAGATGTCCCCTCCAAACCGTCTTGAATGACTGGCATTATTCCGAGGGCGACAGTGTCATCACCGAATGAATCAAGCTCATAATGGATAGTGGACCTTAGTGCCAACGATTGAAATACGCCTTGATTATTATAAGCTATAGTGTTGGCCCATGTTATTTTAGACCCAATATATCGTCTAAAACCAGTCGTCACTGTCAGTCGTCTCTCAATTGGAACTGTTGATCCGCGAAAAATCGCCTGATTATAGGCATTCAGATGATGTAGGGCAACGCCCACATAGTAGCTGCCTGATTGATCATTTTCATAAATCCAATTCAAACCGAGTGACAGGTCTATATTCGCTCTATTAGTAAGATCAATAAGTGTTACTTCTCCTGATGGTATACCAAGGTCTACACGTTGATCCGAACGATCATATTGACTCCCAAACCAAAATTCAGTATCCGTTAATCGTATAAGGTCCAATCCAATTGTAGTTCCAATTGATAGTCGTTGACGACTTGATCCATTATCTGCTAATAATCGAGAATAGCTTAATGAAGAAGAGATGTCTGTTCTTGCAATTATTGCTCCTGCTGGATTGTCGTCGAGTACACGGAACTCTATGCTTAGAAAGTCCACTCCTGTTAGCGGCTTAGTTGTTTGGCCGTATACACTCGATATCCTATTAGGTGTAATAGCGCTTGGAGTAGACAGACCATTTGAACGTGTAAGATTAACTGCTTCACGATGATTTATTCCGATCTTATATTGATAATCACTTAGGTGAAGCAGTGCCGGATTGAGGCTCGTAATATGTTGATTAAAATTCTGCAGCAAGACATCTTGTGCAGTCAAATTCCCATAGCCTATCAGGCTCATAAATATGGTACACAGAATTGTTCTCATCGCAATAAATGAGTTGATCCTGAATACTTATCTTCTCTCCCATCTGGGAATACTGCTGCCACAGTCCATATATATGGCCCTGCTGGCATTAACTCGCCTTTGTAAGTACCGTCCCAACCATTTATCTCTGAGTTGGTCTCTATATCCCTACCGATGTAGAGCAATACACCATTTCTATCGTATATGGTGAACTCCGTAATTATTGCATTAGGAGTACCAAATACATCCAGAAAATCATTGACCCCATCACCGTTAGGTGTAAATGCAGTGGGTATCTCTATGTGATTAGCACGCTGTACAAATATTCTCTGTTCGTCATATGCCACACATCCCTGATCATCAACAGCCTCGACAGCTACCACTATAGACCTCTCTATCATCTCGAATGTGAAGCTATCACAAACGGCGCATGGAATCAATCCAGCAGGATCAGATTCCCAGAACAGATCATAGTCGCCTTGAGCGCCATTAACCTCAACAGCTACATCTACATCTTGAAACTCGAATGTAGAAGTATCAGTAGCTAACCTAAGCTCAAACGTATCAGGTTCGCTGACAATGATGTCGGGAATTAGAAACCGACATTCTGATTCATCTATAATCTCAACATTGTAACTCCCTGCTCCCAAGCTTTCAAATCGTGGCTCCGAAGTAGGATTTGATCCATCCAGTATATACATCGCTGGTCCCGTACCTCCTGTACGACTTATATTTATAATTCCACTTTCTTCACCATGACATACTGCATCGGTTACTGCTGCAGTCCCAGCTAAAGCGTCATCAGGTTCAGTAATAGTAACTGAATGTGTAAAAGCGCATCCAGCTGCGGTCAATATCTCTGCCCTGTAATCTCCCGTCGGAAGATTATTGAGAGATACGCCTCGTCGAGTCATCTGATCTGGTGAGGTCCAGACTACATCAGATATGACTCCAACTCCAGAGAGGCTTAGGCTAATCGAGCCAGCAGCATCTCCTTTACAATCATTATTAATAACTTGTTCTGATACCTGTAACTCCGGTGCTGCTATTATTTCCACTTGTACATTGTCACCGCAACCACGAGAGTCTACTATTGAAACATCGTATGTATCTGCAGCAAGATTATCAATCGTAATCAAATTATCAGTAGTAAATGAATCTCCATTCAATTCTATCACATATGGGCCAACTCCCTCGCTAATTTCTAGAGTTATGCTACCATCACTCTCGCCAAAGCAGACATTGGGAGAAATCTCCTCTTCGATTAAAACAGGTATTGGTGCAAGAATTGTAACACATGTATCCAATGTACATCCTCCTGCAAATACAATTGTAGCACAATACTCATCAGGCGCAAGATCCGTCAGTATCAACTCGCTAGCTCCGTGGCTCCAATCAATAGACTCGATTGTTCCAGTTACTTCAGTGATATTGATAGTGCCATCATTAACATTAGAACATCCTAAGTTCTGTGAACTCAAGCTAAATTCTACAAAGGACTCATTCTCAATGCTAATCTCACCTCTTTCTATACATCCCCGATCATCTGTTACCGTATATGAATAAGTCCCACCAGCTATCTGCCCCAAAACTGGGCCCGTATCGCCAGTAGACCAATCAACGTCATATATTCCCGAACCTCCAGCAATCGTAAGTTCGATTCTACCATTTAATTGAAAATTACAGTTGGCATTAAAGCTTGCCGCATTGACAGTAATGGCTTGAGGTTCTGCAATATCAAAGTCCAACTGATTAGCACAACTGAATCTATCAGATACATACAGGGTATAGCTGCCTGCTCTAAGGTCTCTAGCCCTCAGCTCTCCACTTGAAACCATGGTTACTAGGCTATCTTGAGCATCTCGTATTTCCATATCAAAAGGCGATATACCACCTGCAATTGAAAAAGCCACCTCGCCTGTTGCTTCACCATTACAATCTACATCAACAAGATCAGAGATGTCAATTGTTAATGCGTCAGAAGCTTCGATAGTGAATGTATCTCGATACATACATCCTGAAGCGTCGGTTACCAAAACAGTGAACTCACCTTCATTTAGATCAGAAGCAGTGCTCTCATCACTTCCGTTGCTCCAAGCATATTGATATGGTGGATTACCTCCTGTTACAAATAGATCTGCAAATCCTTCTAAACCACAAAACGCGTTAAATATATCTAATTCAACCTCCAGTTCAGGTAGTCCTTCTATGACAAAATCCATTGTCGCCTCACATCCAAATCCATCAATGATGCGTGCCGTATATGACCCTTGATTCAAATCTGTAATTGTAGGATCGAAAAATTCTTCATCACCTAAGAAATATCGATAAGGTCCTTTAGTCGTAATGCTGCCGAGTTCTACTAGTCCATTTGGATTACATGCAGATGTGTTGTTGGCTCTACGTACTATAATTAGATCTGGGGCTATACATTCAGATGTAGAACACGTTAGATTAACTTCTGGACTACTACATGTACCAGCTGTAGTACGTATCGAAAACGTCACGGACTGAGCTGATAATAAATCACTAACGATAAATGAGCGATCAGTACCTATTGATACCCACTCTATCATGCTATCGACTTGTATCTCAAATCTGGCATTAGGGTCGGCATGTGTCCATGAAAACTCCAATTGATCCCGTGCAAGCCTAGTACAACTTAATTCAGGCGCAACAAGGTCATCATTAAAATCAATTGTTACCGTTTCTTGATGAGTACATCCATCTATATCAATAGCATCTATGGTAAAGCTCTCGTCGCTATTCACTAGATAGCTTCCATCAACTGATACACCATTTGAATTGGTGATAGTATAATCTAAGAAATCAGGGTTGAAAATGCGTAATGTAGCTCGATCTACAGATCCTCTCTCATTATTAATTTCCTCATCAGTAATGACAAGTTCCCAAGTCCCATTGAACTCTACTATTACATCGTCTAATAACTGGGTTCTATTAGGAAGATCAGATAAGCATATATCAGTTGCAACAACCGCTGATCCGCTAAGATCTCCGACGTCAACCAATCTATAATAATCCCTTTCAGGAGTTCTAAGCAATATAGACAACTCACTTAAATCTTCGTGAATAAGACCTTCAATGCAAACATCTTCAATCAGCTGTGATATAGGAAATCTACCAGATTGATCCACATTAATCCTTAATTCTATTGATGCATCACCAGTAATAGTCCCAAATTGTGTAGGATCTAAAGGCGTTACATATCTCGAGTTTCTATCAACTTTTTCGGGTAATCCTAAGTCTGTGAGAGATGTTGGAATACATATACTCTCATCCGAAAATTCTAAAAATGCCGTCGAGAAGAAATTGTCCACTATAGGAATGACCAACGTATCCGCTGCACATAAGATATTGCCATCAACTATATGTAAAACTTCATCACCCTCTGTATTGCCATCGTCAGTCACCGATATATCAATAGATGCTGTCGTCTGACCAGCAGGTACGATGAACGAAGAAGAAGACAAGGTAAAGTCTGAATTATCTGCTGTGCTCGAAGGAACTATTCCTATAGGCACTTCAGTCTGTTGTGATACTGGATTATCAAATTCAATATTGAGCGTACCTGAGGCACATGCTTCATCTAACTCATGATCTATGCCCAAATCAGATGTAATGGTATATCCAGGTGTCGCCTCAAGAAAAACTGCACTATCAAATGCAAAATCATGGGCATTGGCGATTACGATTTTAACCGTGTACTCTGCACATGGAACAACCTCAGCAAGAGCTCTAAACACGTCCAGATATCCATTAAGCTTTAAATTCTGTCCGCCAGTGTTATCATTATAGTATTGAGCAAAGCCCAGTGACTCGTTAGCCCCATCACATACTTCAGTAGTTCTAGTTCCTGCAACACCACTATTCACACTATTCGTCCATACGGGGAAATTAGTGAATGTAAATCCTGATGGGTCAGCTGGGTCGGGTACTAGTGCTATATTCTGAGCAATGTAGTCTGGCCCGTTAGGGTTAGGTCCCGTAATGAAAATTCCTAAAACATCATTATTGACCGCACAGTTGAATTCAGGATATTCCTCAGAACCAAATACGTATCTAAATTCTATCCTATCCTCTCGAGGAATGACTGTCATCTTTAAACCTGACACCTCCTCAATTGACGAATTAGTAAGTCTCTGTAAATCTTCATCTTCGCCTAAAAAGTCATCAGGAGTAATACTCGAAGCTTGAGCATCTGAATTGTCATTAGCTTGTGCCAGAGATAATACTTGACCTGTTGAAAAGACCAAGCCTCTGTCAATACCAATATCCCCTAAGGCATTTTCAAATACACCTACAGAGGCGGTACTACCAATTAACTGAACATCCGAAGAACGGAATGAATTATTTCTAAAAGTATTTTTAATAAGGATCTCCCCTTTTCTATCGGTTTGATTGCTAGGAGTTATTTCTATCTGGGACAATATAGGGGAATAGCAAAAGCTGAGACATAGGATTGTCATCATGATTAGGATGCTCTGACTCACACCTAATTTGGAATAATATGCTCTTTTTATACCTCTCACTGTAATAAGAATAATCAGTAAATCACATGAACGAAGGACGTCCGATGTGTTTATTGATTATACTTGCCATTAACATTAAAAATACAATTCTCTATACATGAGACACTTTTTGAAGCTCGTCACCTCATCTTGTCTAGGTACTATTTTGGCTTTTTTCGCATTTTTTTTCATTCTTTTAGTGTTTACCCTACCAAAATCACCTGATACCAGCATTTCTCAACAATCCATCCTGCATTTACAACTGGATTTATCTACCCCTGAACTGACCAATAACGTGCCAAACAGCCCATTTTCATTGGACCAGACGACTGCAATTGGTCTAAATGACCTAAAACGTCTCATCTCTGAGGCGTCAACGGATAAAAACATTGCCGGGTTCCTTATTCAGACAGAAAACACTGCACTATTGCCGACAAAAGCGATTGAAATCAATAGGGCTATAAAGAGCTTTAGAGAATCGGGAAAATTCTGTTATGCCTACGGGGATTATTTTTCTCAGAGTGGCTATTTGGTAGCATCGGCAGCTGACAGTATTTTTTTAAATCCAAATGGGTTTTTAGATTTACGTGGAATGGGTGTTGAAATACCTTATTATCAGGGCTTGGCAGAGAAGAGTAATATAAGTTTTGATGTATACTATGCAGGAAAATACAAGAATGCAATTGAGCCCTACTATCGTAAAGAAATCTCGCCTGAAAATCGTTATCAAACCAGGGAATTTCTCAATGATTTCATTGCTCATATGAGCGCAGAAATTGCGGATAATCGATCTCTCGATCAAGAACAGGTATTAAGTGCTCTTCGCAACTTTGAGACAGATAATCCAGAGAACTGCCTGACACTCGGGTTAATAGATCAAATCCTCTATGAAGATCAATTGGAAGATCGACTTAGAGAGTTAACTGATTCTGACAAATTGAAATTAGTGTCTATGGCTGAATATTATGCTAGCAGCCCTAATGCCCGATCTACTGGCAAAGACCGAATTGCAGTGGTATATGCCGAAGGAAGCATTGATCAGTTTGGCGAAGGCAAAGGATCTATAACCGTGGATCGTTACGAGAAAGATCTGGACAAAATCAGTAAGAATGACAAAGTTAAGGCCGTTGTCCTCAGGGTAAATTCTCCTGGAGGCAGCGCCTTTGCATCGGATGTGCTGTGGGAAAAAATCGAAAAACTGAAAGATCAAGGTAAAATCGTGGTCGCCTCTTTTGGCGACTATGCCGCATCTGGAGGATACTACATCGCTTGTGGTGCTGATTTTATCGTATCTGAGCCAACCACGCTGACAGGTTCCATAGGTGTATTTTCCATGATGCCTAATTTTAGCGGATTCTTCAGAGAGAAATTAGGTGTTAATTGGGATACTATCAGTACGGGTAATCACAACTTCATTTATTCCTCCTTTACACCTAAGAGCGAAGCAGACAATCTAAAGTTACAACGGAATACAGAACGTACGTATCAACAATTTCTTAATCGTGTAGCGTCTGGACGGTCTATGGATATAAGTGACGTTGATAAGGTAGCCCAAGGTCGCGTATGGAGTGGTGAAGATGCTTTACAGGTTGGACTAGTAGATAGTATAGGGTCCCTTGAACAGGCTATATCCATCGCCGCTGAACTGGCCGATACTGATGACTACAAAACCTTGCAATATCCAGTAATTGAACAATCTATATATGAAGAACTATGGACGGCATTGATGAGTGAAGCCTCGATAAAATCCAATTTATACCCTAAGAGCGAGCACCGATTATTACACAAAATATATGACCGTCTTGGACCCATTATTCAAGCGACGGAAACTCCTCAAGCTAGGTTACCAATCCTGCTTTCTCAATAATATTTTAAGATTTTCCCATCCTTTGAAAACCTTCATTAGTAAATCTATGTTCAAACATCGAATTATTAATAAATCTTAATTTCTATAGCATGAAAAATTTAGTTTTAGTATTTGTGGCAGTTCTGTTGAGCACATCTATATGGGCTACAGATGACGACAAGAAAAGCAAAATCATCAATTTAGAGAAGAGTTCTATAGCCTGGGAAGGCAAGAAAGTAACAGGTAAACATACCGGTCTAATTTCTATATCCGAGGGGTCCCTGGAATTCAAGCGTGGTAAACTGATAGGTGGAAATATTGTAATTGATATGACGTCGATAACTAATACAGATTTACCTGAGGCTCAGGGCAAGAAATTATTAGGCCATCTGAAGTCAGATGATTTTTTTGGTGTAGCGAACTTTCCTACTGCCGAGTTAGACATTACTGAAGTAAAAGGTTCCAAAACCAGCTATACTGTGACAGGGAATCTAACAATAAAAGGAATCACTAAGCCCGTGACATTTGACACTGTCATGACTAAAGACGGAGCAACTGCAAAGATTGTGATAGATAGAACTGATTACAACGTCCGGTACGGATCAGGCAAATTCTTCGACAACTTAGGTGACAAGACGATATATGATGATTTCACACTGGATGTGAACTTGGCATTCTAATATATTTAAAAGATAACTCAAACGGTAGGCCATTCAGAGAATCTGGATGGTCTATTTTTGTTTAGGCTGATAAGGCCTTATGATCAACCTCAAGGATTGATCATAGGTGATATAGCTCCAGAACCAATTGAGCATCACCACTACCCTATTACGAGTTCCAATAAGTGCTCGGATGTGTACTAATAACCAAACCACCCAAGCAAAGAATCCTGCAAATTTAAAATTGGGTAATTCTACGACTGCTTTATTGCGGCCGATTGTTGCCATGGCTCCGAGATCCTTGTATTCAAACCCGACACTCTTTTTCCCTTGCAAATGCTTATGGAGATATTTAGCTTGTTGTATGGCTACTTGAGCGACCTGAGGATGACCATGTTCAAACTCCTGCGAAGGCATATATGCTATATCTCCAATGGCATAGACGTCGGACATTTCTGCAACCTCTAAATTGTTATTGACGATTAGCCTATTACTCGGCCCTTGAGACTCGATAGGTACTCCTTTAATCACAGGACAGGTCACACCTGCAGCCCAGATGACTTTTTTAGTTTGAATCTTGCGACCATCATTAAGAAATACGTGATTTCGATCTACATCTTGCACTCTGCATCCTAATTCAACTTGCACGCCTAGTTTTTCGAGCTCAGTCTTCGCTTTGTCAGCGGCATACTCACTCATACCAGGAAGCAATCTATCCCCTCCTTGGATGAGATAGATATCGACTTCAGAAGCATCCAATTCCTGATAATCCTTAGGTAGAATATAATTCTTCATCTCCGCCAGGGCCCCAGCCATCTCTACTCCTGTAGGCCCTCCGCCCACCACGACTATATCAAGTTTAGCCTGTCTGGCTTCATACTCTCTAGTGATAAGCGCATCCTCTAAATCTGACAAGATCTCATTGCGCACATAAAGCGCCTGAGAGACTGACTTCAATGGATAGGTGTTATTCCTGAAGTTATCATTGCCAAAAAAATTAGAAACAGTTCCATATGCCAAGACGAGAATATCATAATTGACATGCCCTAATGGCGTGATAATTCGCTTAGCAGCATGGTCAATCTCTATAACTTCCGTCACTCTGATTGTAACATTCTTTTTCTTTTGAAAAGCTTTCCTAAGCGGAAATGAGATTGATGATGGCTCAAGTCCAGACATGGCAACTTGATAATACAGCGGTTGAAACTGATGAAAATTATTCTTGTCGATCAATACTACCTGAAAGTCCGAATTGCTTAATTTTCGAGCCAATGTAAGTCCTCCAAAGCCAGCGCCGACAATAACAATTCTTTGTTTATTGGATTCTGGAATATTGATTGGCATTAGAATCTTTTAAATTGGTTTGTAAGTAAGCATCAAAAAATAAAATAAAAGTAATCTAACTAATGGAAGGAGCTGTATTAATGCCACTATTCCCACTTGAGCTCGTGGTTTTTCCAGGGCAAAATCTAAATCTGCACATCTTCGAATCTAGATACCGCCAACTTGTTCATGAATGCAATGAACAACAGATCAGTTTTGCGATACCCCGATACAAGGAAGGAACACCGCTGAGGTTTGGCACTGAGGTGAGAATCACCAAGATTGCAATGACTTATCCAGATGGAAGAATGGATATTATCACCAGAGGTGTTGGACCAATTGAGGTCAATAGATATCTTAAAAAATATCCCGAAAAGCTATATCCAGGCGGATATGTAACTCGTAAATATTGGGATAACGAAGGTATATCCCAGCTGTACAAGGAGCTGAAAGAAGCGTTGTTGAACTTGTATGATTATATGAATATCACTAAAATACCAAAGGTAATATCAGGTGCATTTACTACTTTTCAAATAGCTGAAAAAGTAGGATTTAATCCAGACCAAGAATATGAATTTTTACAAATTCCTGGGGAAGAGGAGCGTCAGATATATATGATAAATCACCTCAATGTGATGATTCCTAAAATCAAAGAAATGGAAGAAGTGCGTAAAAAAATTCAGATGAATGGGCATTTCAGGAATGTTATACCCCCAAAAGTTTAAATTCATCTTCCAATTAATATGTATGAGACTATTACTATCCATCCTATTCATCTGTTCCATAGGAATTGGGTGCAAAGAAAGCACAACCGATAAGATCTCAATTGAAGATCTAATACAAAAGAAAACTATTGCAGATCATGCAGGTATCGCCACCGCACACCCCGCAGCATCGCAGATTGGTCTTGACATACTTAAGGCTGGAGGTAATGCCGTAGATGCGGCCATTGCGACACAGTTTGCTCTTGCTGTTTGTTATCCGATTGCGGGCAATATAGGTGGCGGAGGATTTATGGTGATCAGAAATGCGGATGGAACAAGTGCCACATTAGACTTTAGAGAAATGGCGCCATCTGCTGCACATGCAGATATATATCTCGATGATGAAGGTAATGTAATCAGTGGTCTTAGCACCTTTGGACATCTGGCATCTGGAGTTCCTGGTAGTGTCGGTGGGATGGTGGCAGCTTTTGATAAATACAGCAAGTTAAAAGATTGGAAAAGACTCATCGAACCGTCTGTGAAGCTTGCTGCAGAAGGTGTGGAACTAACAGCTCGAGAGGCTCGCAATCTCAACAATAGAAAGGAGGACTTTTTAAATGCTAACACAAAACCGACGAGATTCATCAAGGAGGGTTCTTGGAAAAATGGAGAACTACTCGAACAACCAGAATTAGCTAAAGTCATGGAGGCTATAAGAGATCATGGGTTTGATGGTTTCTATCGCGGCTGGGTAGCAGATAGCCTTGTTGCAGAAATGAATCGTGGTGGAGGCATCATTACTCATGAAGATTTGGCCAATTATAAGGCCAAGTGGCGCAAACCTGTTATAGCAGATTATAAAGGACATGAAATCATCTCAATGCCACCACCATCCAGTGGTGGGATAGCATTGCAACAATTGTTCGGTAGTATAGAGCCTTATGATATCGGGTCATACGGTTTTCAAAGTCAAGAAGCGATACATCTTATGATAGAGGCAGAGCGCCGGGCGTATGCAGATCGTGCAACCCATCTCGGTGATAGTGATTATTACGATGTTCCCATTTCTGGCCTTATGGCAGATGTCTATAATAAGAATCGCATGGAATCATTCGACCCCAATAAGGCTTCTAACAGTGATGATATTGCAGCAGGTACACCTGTTCCTAAAGAAAGTGAGCAAACGACACATTTCTCGATCGTGGATGCAGAAGGTAACGCAGTCTCTCTAACAACAACTATCAATACGGCATATGGCTCAAAGGTAGTTGTGGGTGGTGCAGGCTTCTTTCTTAATAATGAGATGGATGACTTTAGTGCTAAACCCGGAGTGCCTAACTTTTTTGGGTTGGTCGGTAATGAAGCTAATAGCATACAACCCGGCAAGAGAATGCTGAGTTCCATGACTCCTACTATTGTAGTAGACCCTGATGGTCAACTTAAGATTGTAGTCGGAACACCAGGAGGGTCAACAATTATTACTTCTGTATTTCAAACGATTGTGAACATCCTTGATTTTGATATGGATGCCAGCGATGCTACACAAGCTTGTCGATTCCATCATCAGTGGTTACCTGATATGACATTCTATGAGCCAGGCTGCTTTGATCAGGATCTCATAGACGGCTTGACAGAAATGGGCCATGTGTTAAAATCTCGTGATGACGTAACTGGTGGCAATGGACTGATTGGAAAGATTGAGACGATCCTTATCCGTGAAGATGGTAAGCTCGAAGTCGCCGCGGATCGTCGAGCTGATGATACCGCTATGGGATATTAAAATAGACTAAATTCGATATTATGGCTAGGAATATAATCGGTGCCATCATAGGCATTACGGCAGCAGGTATGGTTGTTTTCTTTATTCAGAGTATTAGTCATAGCTTGTTCCCGATGCCTCCGGATCTCGACTCATCAGATACCAGTGCCATGAAAGAGCATATTGCTACACTGCCGCCATTAGCATTTATATTGGTCCTATTATCACACTTCTTAGGAGCTTTGGCTGGCGCAGCCATCGGATCAAAAGTGGCGTCATCACATCAGTTCAAGCTCTCTATGTTTGTTGGAGTATTTATGTTGATCATGGGGGTTATAACTTTAGTAGCGATACCCCACCCTGCATGGTTCATGGTAGTAGATATGTTCACCTATCTACCTGGAGCGTTTATTGGGTACAAAATATATCAACGCTTGATGCCCAACTACGCAGCATGATATAAGATCTCCTGAATCAACTCTCGCAGCAGCTCATCTGGTTCGTTCCGACGATTTCCTATTCCTTTGCTTTTTAAATCCGCTTGAGAGATGACGCTGAGGATATGTCTGATTTTATGAGGTCGATACTTTGATTTTGCAGCAATAAATTCACGAACTGCAAAAGGTGGAACCTTAATGATTGATGCCAACTGTTTCTCGTTATTAGTTTCTGCTTGGGTAAGAATTAAGAGTCGTTGAAAATGATTAAAGAGACTGGGGATAATCATCTGAATTGGATTCTTTTTAATGTTTCGCGCCAGATTATCTGTGATATAAAATGCTTTTGACTTGTTGACATAGCTGAGATGCTTAAGCAACTCAAATACATTATATTCTTTGCTGATTCCCACATAGCGCTCAACATCGTCGGCATCAATAACCTTATCTGCAGCTACATTAAGCTCGATCTTTTCGATCTCGTTAACGAGTTTTTTTAAATCAGCTCCTAAGTACTCACACAGGAGTTGATTAGCGCGTGCATCAATCTTGCGAGATTTCGTGCGCAGATAATGAGTGAGCCACGCATTAAGCTTATGTGGTTTGATTGGGTCAGATTGAAAAAATACGATTTGTGGACTCTTCTTAGCCTTAGAAACCCAAGACCATCGGCCATCTACCTTTTTATTGACATGAGCAATCACTAAGACTGTGTGCTCCACGGGTTGCTCTATATAACTATCTAGCTCCTTGATCTCCTTAAATGCTTGGGCCTCCTTAATAATCACAACTCTACGTTGACTCATCATCGGAAACTGGCGGGCTTCATCATACAAAGTCTTCATATCAATGTCGCGGCCATATGCAACAATCTGGTTGAATGCCTTCTCAGCGTCAGTCAATACCCCATGCTCGACCTCACTGACGATCTGATCAATATAATACGGCTCTTCCCCATGCAAGATGTACACCGGTTTAGGAGATTCTGAGCGTATCTCATTAATGATCTGATCTGGTTCAGTATATATCATCTACGGCTTGCAAGCTATTATGAAGGTCGAGCACAAACTTAGAAAGTTATCGCATAATTGAACCCTATAAATACATTTGGATGTTATCTATACGTATGCGATTACCCTGCTTAATACTGTTAATAGGTTGGATACAGATGTCATTCACGCAAGACAATGTCTCGTGGGAAGAACTAGCTGATGTCGAGTGGACAGAAGCGTACGACTCGACTACGTCAGTTTCTCTATTGACCGCAGACTTTGGCCCCAATGTCCTAAAGCACAAAGACGACGAAATATACATATCGGGCTATGTCATCCCTCTTGACGCATTGGGTATACAATTCGCTTTGTCACGTACCAACTATGCCTCTTGTTTTTTCTGCGGTCAAGCAGGGCCTGAAACCGTGATGGATTTAATGGTAGCTCCAAGATCCATACCTGTTACTAAGTACAATAACTTTCTCCTCAAGTTTAAGGGCACTCTTATTTTAAAAGAAGTCAATCCTCATGGATTCAACTATCAGTTAGTTGATGCAGAGTTAATTAACTAAGTGATGCCCATTGGACGAGCGTATCTACCTCAAAATGGTTCACCATGAGTGGCCTCGATTACGGAATGCGCTAGTTGTGGAAATAATCTGAATAAACCTATACTTATATTAGAGAGCAATGGATATTCGGAGATTTTCTGGAAGTAGCGACTGACTTTTACTTTAGCTATGACGGTTATCAATTTTCGTCTTGTCGAGTAAAAATTTTATTTTCTTCGATAGATTTGGTAGCTCAGAAGCATGCCATGCCGCTTTATAGAATACCATCAGAGCCTCCTTATTCATGAGGAGGTACAGCAGTATTAATATCTAAAAGGTGGGGCATAACTATGTTAAGGCGAATGAAGTATTGATTCACAGATAGGGTTATAAAAGGAGGTTTCTCCACGTTTAGTGAACATGCCTTGCGCTCTGGCGTCAGTGAGGTATAAATTAATATCTCTTGTACTTATAAAGACAGGTGTAAATAACTTACTTTATTTATAAAATTGTAAAAAATGCCCAAAGTCGTAATTCAGGAACTAAAATCTCTTTTTGAGAGAGACTTAAATCGACTCAAGAATGAAGTATCAAAATACACAAAGGAGGATATGTTCTGGATTTCAGAACATGGAAGCATAAATAACTCTGGTGGAAATCTGTGCTTACACCTTATCGGCAATCTCAAAACCTATATTGGCCAGGAATTAGGAGGAATAGCTTACAAGCGTGATCGCAATCATGAATTTGACGCAAAGCATGTGTCTCGTCGGGAGATATATCGTGAAATTGATGAAACCATTCAGGCGGTAAACCAAGGTTTAGATAGTATCTCAGAGGATCAATTACTCGGCGACTTCCCCGTACTTATCTGGGACAACCCTACAGGTATGGTGTATACATTGATCCACTTACATTGTCACTTGAACTATCATCTTGGACAGATAAACTATCATCGCAGGTTGGTAGATATTTACAACGGATCCACCAATCAAAATTTATAAATGAAACAAATTACACAGATAGGCGCTTATCACAAGGAAACCTTTTCACATGAGATGCGCAATGGTCATACAGCGACCCATGACATCTATTCAATTGGAGATGGTGATAAAGTCGTCATTATAATCCAAGAGCTTCCTGGAATTGGACAGGAAACTTTGGCGCTCTCCGATAGATTCGCAGAGCGTGGTTATAAGGTCATACTTCCTCATTTGTTTGGTCCCTTAGGCAAGGTTGCGACAGGAGTAAATTTTATAAATGTGCTCTGTATGAGAAAGGAGTTCAGCGTATTTGCGAAGAATCGCACTAGTCCTATTGTAGACTACTTATCCGGGCTCTGTTCATTCATGAAGCAAAAATATGAGGTGCCTGGAGTAGCCGTAATCGGCATGTGTCTAACCGGCAACTTTGCCATATCGCTTATGGCCAATGAAGATGTACTTGCCGGATACGCCAGTCAACCTTCATTGGGTATATTTAGTCAGAAATCACTGCATATGAGTGATTCAGAAATCGAAACAATCAAGAACAATATAGACATCGTTGGTCCTATGCATTGCGGTAGCTTCGAGGGAGATAAGCTATGTTCTCCCACCAAGATTAAGTTACTGGCAGAGACATTTAATCGTGATGACAAAGAACGCATTATCTTTCATACTCTTCCGGGTGATGGACATTCTGTACTTACCTTGGACTTTGTAGATGAGGATGGGCATCCAACTAAACAAACCCTCTATGAGATATTAGATTACTTCGATGGTCAATTGAACGTTTCTAATTAGTTAGCACCTATATGATTGTCGATAGAATCAAGTTCTTGATCTAAGAATTATTCATTCATGCGTAACCATTCATAAATTGCAAACGTCCTTGAAGTAAATTTTCTATTTCTCAATATTTTAATCCTGTTATTATGAAGCATCTATACATTCTAATTTTTGCAACAATTTTTGGAACGCAGATTCATGCCCAAGAAGAAACAATATTCAATAGTGGTATCCGACTCACAGGTGTCTTTGGAGGAAGCTTTAACTCTATTGCGGACTTTCAAGACGACTTTAATATCAGTAGCGGAGGGTTCTTCACCTTCGAAATCAATAACGACTTCCTGATTGGATGGCAGGGATATCGCACTGGCATAGACGAAAATGGCAGAGATGTAGATATCAATGGTAATGACCTATTATTAGGCTATACTATAAACAGTGATCGGGTTATACATCCTATTGTTTATGTACAGTTTGGTTCGAGTGATCTAGAAGTAGAAGGTGTAGGTTCCGACAATGTCTTTGTGGTACAACCGTCAATCGGAGCGGAGCTAAATGTCACGAGGTGGTTTAGAATTGGAATTGACGGTGGATATCGATTCTTCAACAATTCGGATATTTCGGGATTTACCGATCAAGACTTCTCCAGCCCCGTACTAGGCCTTCGTCTAAAATTTGGATGGTCTTGGGGCCGCAGCAATAATCGAGATCGAGGCTTTGATGATGATTTTGATATAGATTTTTAAGTAGTTTTTTACTGCAGGGAGATTAGGACAATCTTCCTGCTTCATATAGAAGTTACTACCTACGCTCTTCAAAAAACATCTTGATCCCATTCTTTGGTCTGAGGGTAATCAAGGGCTGAGGTATGACCTCGACAGATTCATCAAGCTTTAGATCAAAATGATGTAACAATTCTCCGAGAGCCATTTGCATTTCGAGCATTGCAAAGTGATTGCCGATACATAGGCGTGGGCCACCACCAAATGGATAATAGGCATAGGAATGATGATCTTTATTGCGCTCGGATCCAAATCTCTCTGGGTCAAATCTATTGGGATGACTCCAGAGATGTGGGTCACGATGTGTCCCGTAAACATACATGCCAACTAGGTCCCCTTTATTAATGGACACATTCTTGATACGATCATCCTCTAAGGCAACTCTGTCTAAAATCCATGCGGGAGGATATAATCGCATAGTCTCAGACAGCACCATACCACCATACTTTGCGCTCATTAAAGTGCTCATCATAACACCCTCATTGAGTACACTTCTATATTCTCCTCTTATCTTACTTATAATATCAGCATCACATTGAGTTAACTCGTATAGACACCATGCTAAAGCGTTAGCGGTAGTCTCGTGACCTGCAGTGAATAGAATCAAAGACTCATCCAGTAGCTGAGTAGCATTCATCGATTCACCAGTATCTTGGTAGGTACTTTTGATGAGCATATCTAAGAGATCATATGCATCACTTGGATTATTCTGACGCTCTTCAATTATGCGGCGCATGATACTCTTAGTCTCTTCGGCCAGACTCAAAGCCCGTGCCGACGCCCCTGTTAAATTCCTGTACCAATTGAATATGGGTTGTCGTATTTCTTTAATGATGTATTTCTGAAGTGCCGTAAATGACTTGCCTAATTCTGTAATCTCGTCTGGTGAGATACCAGTACTGAACAGTGATTTAGAAACTATCCGCAATGTTAGCTCCATCATGGCATCGGTAAGCTCGACGCTATCATTGGTTTTTATTCTGCCTTTCAAATCAACTATAAATGCATCAAGCTCAGATTTCATGGTTTGAACAAGGCCCTCCATTTTAGATCTATGAAAACCTGGTTGAATGAGTCTCCGCTGCTGCAGCCAGTATGCCCCATTGGATGTCAATAGCCCATTGCCGATATACTTTCCTAACGATTCGGTCTGGATGTCGGATTTCTTATAATTTCTATGATTCTTCTGTAGTACATGCTGTATAACCTCAGGATCTACGGTCATAATAAGCTTTTTACCGCTAATGATGTGTGTGACATATGTAGGGCCGTAAGTTTTGATTGCATCGTTGATTATTGGCAGCGGATTTTGGACAAACTTGACAGCTCCCATGACGGTTCTCATGCGAGGTACCGTTCTTACTTCATAGTGATCGTACAATGGAACGCTCATAGTTTAGTTCAATCGCTGGACGGTAATACTCTCATACTCTGGGGCCCCACGAGTAGCGGCATTTAATGAAGATACACTTTCACGGGATGGCCTAAAGTAGTCAAACCAATAGACAAAAGTCTCATTGAGAAAAACAAAATAGAAGTCTCCTTGCCTCCTAACTGTTATGCGATTATTGCCATCTTCGATCAGATCAAAATTCTCTTCTAAATACATTAATCCCCAAATTAGATCGCCACTATCTATAGCAAAAGTTCCTTCGTCATTATAGCCGATTCGTACCCGAGAATTATCTGAGGCACCCATAAATTGTATTCCTACAAAACCCTGACTATTGTTAGCATTGATGACTACCTCGATTTCAAAATCTCCACTGCTGATTCCTGGAACAAATTCCTCAAACTCAACAATGTTTTGGAGATTTAATTCTGTAATTCTATCAAACTGCTCTGTGAACTCTGCAGTCCGATTCTGCCAATCTGGTAATGGAGCTGTTCTATCAAGGAAAAATTCACTGATATAATACTCTAATCTTGTGCCAGCATAATTGATTACTGCATTACATTCTTCGGGTATTGGGTCGCCACGCATGCGACTTGCCCACTCTCCATTAGCCAGCTTATCATTTCTGTGTGGTCTGTCCAATTCACAATGACCTAACTCATGAAAGATCAATCCTTGTTTATCAAAGTCTGTCAATCCTCCCCAAAAAGCCGTTTCTATTTCTATCCTGTGGTTGCCAAGGCATACCCCACTCGAGCCTCGATCCACTGCATCTCTAAACTGTATAGATAAGCCTGTATCTGAGAAGTCTATGTCCTGTCCAAACCTGGCCGCTTCTTCAATAAACTCATCAACAAATACTTGAAAGACCGGATCTACATTAATCTCTGGTGGATCCTCTGAACACCCTATAAAAACCACTACAATGAGTGACAAATAAAAACAACAAATCAAAGTCTTATTCATATGTCGAACATCTGTACCACTTATCCAACGCTTTATAAGGCCAAATGGCTCAAAAAACCCATGGAATATTATGTCATCTACAAGCAATTCATGTCAAACAAATAATTATTTGGCAATAGTACGATTATGACCATTGAAATAGAATAAAATTTTAAATATGATTAACATTGAGTGTACATATGTGGCGAGCTTTTAAATTGTAACAAATGAGATACAATTGAGTTAATTATGACTCATTATTGCTGGCGATTAAACTAAAACACCTCTTGTAATATGAAAAAGCTAAGAAGGGATATTAATAAATTACTTGTCGCCAATCGAGGTGAAATAGCTATCAGAGTATTTAGGGCAGCATCGGAAATGAATCTACGAACCGTAGCTATTTATACTTATGAAGATCGCTATTCCCTGCATCGATATAAGGCCGATGAAGCCTATCAGATAGGAGAAGATAACGATCCTCTCAAGCCTTACTTAGATATATATAAGATCATCAAGATCGCCAAGGATAATAACGTAGATGCAATCCATCCTGGATATGGCTTCCTTTCAGAAAACGATGAATTTGCTGATGCTTGTGAGGGTGCGGGATTAATATGGGTTGGCCCAAAGGGGTCAGTCATGCGTCAATTAGGCGATAAAATACTAGCGAAACAAGTTGCTATCAGGGCTGGAGCCCCTATTGTGGAGGCAAGCCTGGGTGCCATAAGCAGTGAGAAAGAGCTGTTCGCCGAAGCCAATAAAATAGGTTATCCTGTCATGGTCAAAGCCGCAACCGGCGGCGGTGGTCGAGGAATGCGAATCGTTCATAATGAGAAAGACATTGTTAATGCATTCAATGAAGCTTCTGGTGAGGCAAAAACAGCATTTGGCAACCCAGCTGTCTTCGTTGAAAAATATATCAGTAACCCCAAGCACATAGAGGTACAAATCATAGGTGACCTCTATGGTAACATGGTGCACCTATACGAAAGAGATTGTAGTGTACAACGGAGACACCAAAAGGTGGTAGAAGTTGCGCCAGCCACGAGCCTCAAGGATGAAACCAAAGAAAAGTTATATCAATATGCACTTGATATATGTGGAGAGCTCAACTATCAGAATGCTGGAACTGTGGAGTTTCTTGTCGATGCGAATGAAAGAATCTACTTCATCGAGGTAAACACTCGTATACAGGTCGAGCATACGATTACGGAGGTCATCACCGGTATAGACATAGTAAAAGCTCAGATACTCATCGCTGCAGGTATGGAACTGTGGGATGAAGAGATCGGAATTAAAAGCCAGGAGGAAGTACATTACAGGGGTGTCGCTATTCAATGTCGTATAACTACAGAAGATCCATCAGAAGGATTTAAGCCAGACTATGGCCGTTTAGTTGCGTATCGGAGTGCAAGCGGTTTTGGAATTAGACTCGATGCAGGAAATGCATATGCAGGAGCGAAAATTTCTCCATTTTTCGACAGTCTCTTAGTGAAGGTGACAGCATCGGGCAATAGCATGGCAGCTGCGTCTGACAGACTCCACAGAGCGCTCAGAGAGTTTAGGATCAGAGGAGTGAAATCTAATATTCCATTCTTACTTAACTTGCTCAAAGATGATGACTTCAGATTAGGAAAGTCTACAGTTAACTTTATAAAAGAAAAACCACAGCTCTCTACTCAGAGACCACAATGGCGTGATCGTGGAACCAAACTTCTGACTTATCTCAGTGAAGTAATCGTCAATGGGAACCCCGATGTTAAAAAGCTTGACCCTGATGTGTCATTTGAAAAGGCTGTAGTGCCAGATCACGCACATCTAGAGTACAAAGATGGCACCAAGCAAAAGCTTGATGTATTAGGGCCAGAAAAGTTTGCCCAGTGGCTCAAGAATGAAAGCGTCATACACTTTACCGATACCACTTTCAGAGATGCTCATCAATCTCTATTAGCCACTCGTATGAGGACTTATGATTTACTTAATGTAGCCGAGTCCTATGCGAAGAAACATGGACACGAGCTATTCTCCATGGAAGTATGGGGCGGAGCCACCTTCGATGTAGCCATGAGATTCCTCAAGGAATGCCCATGGAAACGGCTCGAGAAGCTTCGTGCAGCGATGCCAAATACCCTATTGCAGATGCTACTCAGAGGCAGCAATGCTGTGGGGTATAAAGCCTATCCAGATAATCTGATCGAAAAATTCATTGAGCACTCGTGGCAATCTGGAATTGATGTATTTAGGATATTCGATTCATTGAATTGGCTTGAAGCTATGCAAACAAGTATTAAAGCCGTGAGAGAGCGGACTCATGCTATCGCCGAAGTATGTATCTGCTATACTGGAAATGTATTGGACAAAGATGCCAAGTATGACATCCAGTATTACAAAGATATGGCGAGGTCAATAGAAGATGCTGGAGCACATATTTTAGCCATTAAGGATATGGCAGGTCTGCTCAAACCGATGGCAGCAGAAAAGCTCATTAATGAATTGAAATCACATATCAACATACCGATTCACCTCCATACACATGACACCTCGTCAATTCAGAGTGCAACATACCTCAAAGCAATAAATGCAGGAGTAGATGTGATCGATCTTGCCAATAGCGCATTATCAGGGATCACCTCACAACCCAATCTTAATTCTGTCGTAGCTATGCTACAAGGTCATGAGAGAGAAAATCCTATTAATCTCTCTAGCATGAATGAATATTCTAATTATTGGGAAGAGGTTAGAAAATACTACTACTCATTTGAGACAGAATTAAAATCCGGTACAGCAGAGGTATATGAGCATGAAATCCCGGGTGGTCAATATTCTAATCTAAGACCACAAGCCAGATCTCTCGGATTGGAACAAAAATTTGATGAGGTAAAAAGAAACTATACGGCAGTGAATGACCTCCTGGGTGGAATCGTCAAAGTAACACCATCATCTAAGGTGGTGGGTGATATGGCGATGTTTATGACCGCCAACGAGTTTACCATTGAGGATATAAAGACCAATGGGAACACCATGGCTTTTCCAGATTCTATGATTTCTCTGATGAAAGGCGAGCTAGGTCAACGCCAAGAAGGTTGGCCCAAGGACTTTCAGAAAATGGTTTTGAAAAATGAAAAAGCATTTACTGACAAACCTAATGCACATCTTAAGCCTATAGACTTTGATGCCGAGTATAAACAGTTCAAGGTAGAATTTCCAGAAAGCAAGAAATTTGAGGATTTCTTGAGCTATAGTTTATATCCCAAGGTATATCGAGACTTTTATGAGCATGAAGAGAACTATGGTGATACGAGTAAACTTCCTTCGTCAGCATTCTTCTATGGCATGACATTTAATGAAGAGATACAGGCACAGATCAGTAAGGGAAAGAGGATTATCATACAATACCTGAACACTAATGCTCCACGCCAGAGTGGTACTCGACTGTCTATATTTAGAATGAATGGCTCCATCCGATCAATTATTACTCTGGACAAGTCACTCAAGTCAACAGTGAAAGAAAATCGTAAGGTTCAAGGCGATAATGAAATCGGTTCGCCATTGCAGGGCAATCTCTCTAAGATTAGCGTTGTGGTCGGTGACAAGGTATCTACCAATGATCCTCTATTTACTATAGAAGCCATGAAAATGGAAAGTACTATTACCGCTCCATATGATGCGATTGTTGATCAGATCATCCTCAAAGAAAGGACCTTAGTAGAGCAGGATGATCTCGTAGTTATCTTAAGAAACGAGTGATTCAAAAAATGACAAATCCGATTTAATCAGGGGTTTGTGTATACATTCTTGAACCAAATTGGAGCTGTCAGCGAATGCTATAGTCTCCTTATTAATAGATGAGGACAGGATAATAACGGGAGTACACTGACCCAATTTCTGTGCTGCTTTGATATATTCAACACCTTTCATAGAGGGCATATCAAGGTCGATAAAAGTAAAATCAGGTCGTGAGTAATTTTCTTTTAACATCTCCAGTGCGCTCTGCGGATTTGTGAATGCTTTAATCTCACATTCCTCAGGAATCGCCCCAGAGATGGTCCTTGTATTCAGCTTATTCTGCATGGGATCATCATCGATTAGCCAAATGTTAATAATACGCTTCACTTAAATCGGTTTAGTAATCAACTCTTTAATGTATAAACTCTGGGGAATGAGCTATAAAGGAAAGTAAACAACTGGCATTAGGACGGTAAAGCTATCAATTAATAGATTCGATGCAGATTGAATATCTAAGATTGGTAATAATATGTCGATTTTTGGTAGAGCTGATGTATATAGTTTGTTTACTGTTTATTATTCAACCATATTTCTTAGTCATATACTCATAAGAACTTGCTATCAACTCTTCCAATATACCTAGATCAACGTCTTCTATTCTCTTGATGTACAGACATGATTTACCAAGCTTGTACTTGCCAAGCTTACCCATCAACTTATCGTATCGGTCAAAACCAGGCATAATATACTCAGTGAGATTTTGTTTGCGAGGTGAATATCCAACTTTCATAAAATTGCCCTCTCTCCCACTATGATACTTGAAATGATATCGTCCAAAACCAACAATACTTCCTCCCCACATTTTAGGTTGTTCCTCAGTGATCTTAACCATCATGTCATTGAGAGCAATCGCATCATTGCGTCTTTTATCATCAGTCACAGAGGATAAAAAATCTGAAACGCTACCTTCGTTTTCAATTGTTTTGTTGGCTTTAGTCATAGTAAGTACTATTATCCCTTTAATGTATGTGTATCACAATTGTCCTTCTGCCATTTTACAAGGACTGGTCAATCCAAGAAATTCTAATCCAATGTCCATTGTCGTTGCCTGAACTCATCGTCGCATTAATTTGCTTTGTCAATAGGCTGATAAGTTGAGTTCCAAATGATGGAGTAAAATCAACAGGTTTACCTAGTCCATTGTCGGCAATGAGGATAGAGCGTTCATCCTTTCCAGAGCTTCTTAAGTATATACTTAATATTCCCTTATAATTAGACGGAAATCCATACTTCAGGGAGTTGGTGATAATTTCATTTATAATCAGACCTAATGGAATAGCCCGGTTTATATCAAGTTCATACTCAGGCATATCCATTATGAGTTTCACTGATTTTGTAGGTGATTGATATGCTCTGATAAGACTCTCTGCCAAGTTCTTGATGTATTCTTTCATTTCTATGGCTGCGAGATTGTTTCTCTGATATAAGTTTTTATGTATTAATGCCATAGACTCAACACGCTGTTGTGTTAATGCTAGGTTTTCTTTGGTTTCTTGATTCTTCTCTCTGTAGGACTGCAAATAGAGTAAACTCGAAATCGTCTGTAGGTTGTTTTTGACACGATGATGTATCTCTTTTAGTAAGATTTCGTTTTGCTTGCTTTTGGCTTGGATAATGAGATTTTTCTCGGCTATTTTTTCTGCCTGCTCCTTCTCGTCTCTAAGTCTATTGGTTCGAATTCCAACATTCATGGCAAAGAGTGTTAGCATTGTTGCGACACCTAAGTGGATATAATTAAAACTTCTTCGGACTTCCTCTAGGGATTGATACCCGTCAATATTAAAAAAGTTAGGTAAAAGGATTTTCCCAAAATGGAATCCTCCTACAATGACAAGCGGAAGAAAGGATATAAAATATGACGTCTTTGAAACCTCTTTCTTCTTTCTTACCACCAATGCTAATCCAACCGGCAGCAAAATTGATATTAGCTGAAGAAAAAGAATACCGAGCATGTATGGTTCAGATGAAGGATTACCGATTTCTGGAATATACTTGAATGAGATAGCGCATAAGAATGATGCAATTCCAAAAATGCCAAGAAAACCAGGAATAATATAACGAGTGAATGGAGAAGACTTGTCTATCAAAAGAAACTTCTCTGTAAACTTTAAAAACCCGAATGACAGCGTAAAAAATCCCATAAAATAGAGCGGCACATGATAGTCGCGCCAAGCAGGAAAAACTACATACTTAGTATATATATCCTCTGGAAAAACATTAATCATCAATAAGCCAAGTATGGCAATACTGAAGTATAAATAGAGTCGTTCCCCCTCAACAATAAATAATATTGAAAAAAACAATAGATAGATTCCTAATGCCCCATAGTATAGTCCATGAGTCCACCCTTCATTCACTTGTCTAGGAAATAAAGATTTGAAATCCACATGATACATGACGATTGAGGTCATTAGAAATCGTTCATCCGCTCCCTCGAGTCGCACAAAAAGGTCAACACTATCTCCAATAGGAACATCAATCGATAGAAAATTAGCCCAGAAATCCAATGGTCGATCTTGCCCAGAAACATGATCACCGACTCGCTGATGAACGAGTTCATGAGATCCATCTCGATAGTATGCATCAATATAATCGTAACTGAATTGATCTGCCACAGGGGCATAGATTCCTTGGCTCCAGTATGGTGTCGTAGAAATTTCAAATATTTGATTTCCATTGAAATATGGCGTGCCTAATAATGATAATTTGAGCCAATATACCTCACCTACTTCAGGATGTACATTAAACAAGTCGCTCCTATCCAACTGCTCCCAGGTCTCTTCAATTTCATCAATACCCTTTGACTGCTCTTTATCGTGATATATCTGATGATTGATAAGATGATTAGCAACAAATATTGATGCGGATTCACGATTAATATATGTTCCTTTGAATGGATAATGCGCAATTAATCCTGCCGATTGGTCTTCTTTTAACAGCGTAAAATCAATGTGCATAGGTAAGTTCCTCGTGACCTCAGCTATACCTTGAAGATGCACAACAAAGTCAAGTTGCTCCTGAGGTGGCACATAAACTCTCATTAAGTTCATAGCAGATTGTACAGGTTTTTCATTCGGCTGGTATTTATTGCCAGTCGTAAGAACATTAATAAGTTCATGGTCATAGTAAACCTTGGCTTTAATTGCATTCCAGCTTTGGTTCCAGTTATTAGGAGAGAAATTGAGTAATAAGCGAATTGTGTCTTGACCACTGTTAGTAATTCTAAACGATACCAAGTAATCCAGCTTGGGGTCAAAGGTTTCTTTTGTTTTATTGATATCGAAATTTGGTTCGCTAAGAGTGTCTATATCATTAACCTGACTTATTCGCAGGTGATTGTATATGAAGGTCGGTTCATTGTCTAACTGGGATACGTCTAAAATTACCGTGTCTCGATTGTCAATAGATCCAAATGACAATGTGTTTAGGAGTAAGCCAACAATGAGAATTGGTAGTGTGGTTATCCTTTGAAAAAAAATCTTAGTTGGTAGCGTTATCATTTAAGGCAGATGACGTGTCTAAATCAACTTGAGCTTACCTGCCAGCTCTTTTTTATAACTTTTGCTTATCGGCAGTGATTGATCATTTACAAACACATAATGGTCATCTAGCTTATCAATCTTATAAAGATTAACTAGATATGATCGATGAATTCTGGCAAAAGCCGATGTTGATGCTTTCTTCTCAAAAGATTTTAGACTAACAGAGAGAACGTATTTTTTTTTGGAGGTGATAATGTTGCAATAATTTCGATCAGCGATAACATAGAGAATATCCGACACATTGATCCGTACCATTTTGTTTTTATCTCTGACAAATATTCTGTCTAATAACTCGAGTGCTACATCTTCTCTATTGACCTTACCTTCGGTATAATGCAATCGATTATTGACAAGCTCTATTGTCCTTATAAGGTCATCTTCTTTAAAGGGTTTAGTCAGAAAGGCGTAAGGGTAAGCTTCTTTTGATCTGCTGAAGGTGGCGGTGTCACTGTTGGAAGTGAGGAAAATAACAGGAACCCGTGAGGTTTGCGAAATGATCTTGGCAGTCTCAATACCATCCAATTGACCACTCAATTGAATGTCCATAATTATAATATTTGGATGTTCCGTTTCGATTACTCCAGGGACCTCTTCTCCCCTGGAGACAACTTCTAATGTTTCATACCCTCGTTCCTGTAATAACGTAGATAAATGAGCACCTATGATTTGTTCATCTTCGACAATTAGTATTCGCAGCATGAAGTTGGTTGATGGTTAAATTTTGAAGATTGATGGCATTATTCACACAAATTAAGCATATCTCATTCATCCTAGTAGATTCTGTATATGAACTATGTAGTATGATCTATAAGCTAAGGCTTAAAAGATTACATGTAAGATTCGCTTGAAGGTCAAAAAAGGCTATTCGAACAGAATAACACAACTCTCGGACATAAACATTAGCAATTTAATGAGAAGAGATGCACTTTGGAAGTGACTTATTCTTTCTGACATCAAGACTGTTAAGGGCATTTATGTTATATCATTGATTTATATCTGTTGATAAATTAAGTCGTCTAAAACATTCTGGTATGAGAGCATCAATGATTGAATCAAACAATATTGCTTTTTTAGAGCGATTTCGAAACGAGGTAATGCGGCTTTTAGCTGATGATAATCTGAGTAATGAACATTTATGTGCACAGCTCAATATGAGCAGATCGCAAATACATCGCAAAGTCAAGCAGCACACGGGGTATTCTACATCTATATATGTACGGAACATTAAACTAGAGAAAGCTAAAGAATATCTCAGGTATTCAGAAATGACCATTGCTGAAATCACCTATGCCTGTGGCATTCAAAGTCCACAAAACATGAGCAAGTATTTTTTCCTTGCGTATGGTTTAACCCCAAGTCAATATCGAAAACAACATAGGAATAATAAAAGTGAATATCATAGCGATGATACTCTTAGTACTGCACAAACTAGGTCGATAGACTCCCGTACATCTATTACTGTGTTTGCCTTTGCTAATGTCAGTAATGATCCTGAGCAAACATTTTTGGGTAGTGGGCTAGCAGATGAGATATTAACTGGCCTTAAGAGGCTATCAAATGTTCGTGTATTAGGCAGTATTTCGTCATTACATTTTAAAAGTAATTCTTTTGACATTCAGGCTGTACGTAGGGAGTTAAACACAGACTTCTGTCTAGTTGGGAGCGTACAATTAATTGATCAACGGATTAAATTGATCGTTCAACTGTTGAATACTGCTGACGGCTCAATAAAATGGACAGAATGTTATGAGAATCCCATTGATGACATTTTTCAAATCCAAAATGAAGTAGCCACTCAAATCGTAGAAAAATTAAAAGTCACCCTTAATCCAAGTGATCACAGTATCCTAATAGAGCAAAAAACCTCAGACGTGCTTGCGTATCAGTGGTACCTAAAAGGTAGGCACGAATTTGAACTGCGTCATGATCTTGATTTATGCATTTCATATTTTCGCCAAGCTTTAGTCCGAGATCCTCAATTCGCACATGCTTATTTTGGAATTTCATTTGCCCTTATTTATAAGTGTATTTTCAAAGGCGCGTCTCCAAAAGCAACATTACCAAGTATTGAAGAGGCCTATGAATCAGCAATCATTATAAATAAAACGATTCCAGAAACATTTGTAATAAAAGCATGGATTTACTTCTATTTCTATCATGATATCCCTCGTGCAATTTCAATTATGGATAAGGCGCTCGCTATAAATGATAGGCTTATGGACGCTCATCGGATTAAGGCCTATTTTTACACTTTCAATGGACAATACGAAGATGGAATTGCTCAAGCCAAAATGGCATTTGACTTAGATCCTAATGGATTTAATGCCTGGTTCAGTTTGGCAGATATCTATCGCCGCAGCAAAAGGTACGACGAGGCTATAACCTTATTCGAGTCATTAATAGAAGCTTATCCTCAAATTCCTATAGTTGCGGAAATTTTAGGCCTAAGCTATCTCCACAGTGGCCGAATTGCAAAGGCGAAACATATCTTAAAGGTGCCCAACATATACCCTCGGTCAATGAGCCTATATGTCTTAGCACCTTATTTTGTGCGACATCATCTAGGTGATAGGGATATACTTGAAAGGTTACTAACTCATTTAATCAGAGAATCAGAGCTTCGTTATATCCAGCCTTCCATATTAGCGTTATTATCCTTTCACATCGGTGATAAACAATTGGCTAATAGCTATCTGAATGATGCTGTGCGTATGTCAGATTTTGGATTAAAACACATCATTACTGAACCTTATTGGGATAATTTTCGCAACTATCCTACTGTACAGGATGCACTCCGATTAATCAATATGGCTTAATTGATAATCCTTCTGGATTATTAAGCTCTAATTTGACTCACGTTCCAAGAAAGGATTATCAGATAGATGCCTAATCTTAAGTCGACTTTCAATCTCCTTTTTAATACGTGATATGAGCAATTCTCATATCGTCCAGTTACAACCTGGAGCATCCTCTTTCAGCTTGCCTGATTAGCTCATCTATTGTATTGAAATACCTAAAATCATCATTCGCACATTGATACTGCCCGTTCGAACATTAACATACCACTTCCCAAAAAATGATACTCAGATTTGTTGATGCTCAATTAATAGAATCAAAATAGGCTCTATACAAATCAATGCAACAATACACTAAGTAAATGCATCAATACACTAATAATCCAGCATCTGAATTGTCTTCCTTTGCCTACAAGTGGATCGAATGAATCTATCTGTGTTGAACACAAAAAATGATATAAAAAACATTATGAGATTAAGTCCTTACAAATAGTCACAGACTAACAACTAAAAATTACCTAATCAACAACAAGAAAAATACCATGACAGATCAAATCTCTCCACGAGAACAAGAGATACTAAAACTAGTCTCATTAGAAAAAACATCTGAAGAAATTGCCAAAGAACTCTTTATAAGCTCTCATACAACTAATACACATCGCAAAAACCTACGGCAAAAGTTGCGGGTGAAAAATACTGCAGGATTGGTAAGACGAGGTTTTGAACTCGGGATACTTAAAACAGTTGCAGTATCACTCTGCCTCATATTAACATACTTCAACCAACTTCAGGCCCAAGTAGAAAACGGAAACTATAATTATCAGGTCAGGACGGTTTCTGGCACATGGGCGGCCAATTCTGACGATGAGTTTTTAGGCATTCAGTCTGATATCGTGGGCGATGAAGAAGTTAATATGAAAACCGCAGCATGCGCCGATGTCAATGGCTTTGCCAATGCTCTAGGTTCCGACTTTAACGATGAGATAGCAACCTGTGGTAACATGTTCGCATGTAATACTTGGAATCTCAATTGCGCTCTCAGTTGCCAAGTGAGTATGAACGATGAAATATTAACGGTCTCCGATGCGTCGAGTTCAAAGTATGATATAGAGTGGAGGTCGTGGGAGGATGATTCAGCAATGCTTTTTACCTGTGACGGTGGAGGGCAAGGGAATCCTACCAGTGATCACTATTTTTCTCTACAAGACGTAGCTGTACATATTCCAAATGTCTGGACAACTATCGCACCAGCACAGAGACCCAATTCAGCCAGCTATGTTTACAAATCCGCTTGGCGCTACAATGCTGGTAGAAAGCTAAATCCCCTGAGATTTGGCATACTATCGGCTGGTGAGACAAGAAGTCACTTTAATTCTAACCGACCACCTCCGGTAGGAGCACCCCTTGATCTTGGGTATCGTAGTGATTGGTCACTCGGCTTAGGCACTCCAAATCAGTCTGCACCAGATGTTACCTATTCATTTAGAATTGATGGGAATGCAAAGTTAGTAACTGTACAGTTCGCTCAAGGAGGTGGACTAGTATGGAAACCCAGATTTGTTTTATTAAATGAAGCCGGAGATGTATTAGCTAATCAATCAGATCCATTCTTAGCTGTACCAGACCTTAATATTAATCTTTGCGAAGGCACCTATAGAGTTGTCGTAGAGGGATTCGATAGTACCGATGATCATGGTAACTTCATACTTACGGTCTCTGCAGCCAACATTTCACTCAATGGCGGCACTATAGCTGCTACAAACTCTTCTGAATGTGAAGGATTAAGTATTGCCACAATTAATAGTACAGAAGAGGCTCAGGCTATTGATGGTAATGCCCCTTCATATCAATGGCAAGAATTCAGCTCTAACAGTTGGCAAGATATCGTTGGGCAAACTGGAGCATCCCTTGCTTCTCCTGGCACTATGGGTGATACTGACCGTCAATACCGACGTGAAGCTACAATTTGTGGCATTGTTGGATTTTCTAACATAGTCACCATACTTACAGAACCAGGATCTATTGAATCGGGTGCTATCGTTCTATCCTCAGGTAGTAGTAATGTTATACCTGGCGGTACTGATCCAGGATCCATTGACAATCTATCCTTGGCCACAGGAATGCCTGGACCTATCATCTATAGCTGGGAAGTATGTACTGGCACGAACTGTTCTAACAATAATAACTGGACGGAAGCCCCTGGTTCGACAAATAGCCCATCTTATAACATGCCCGTTATAACAGAAAGCACAAGATTCAGAAGAGTTGCTACCAATGGATGTAACGGGATTGGTGTTACTAATGAAATTTCAATTATCTCCATCGAACCCAATGGTGTTATTGAAGGATCTATACTAAGCCCAGCTGGTCCTGGTGGCCCTGGAGCACCAATAGAAGGTGTCGAAGTAACTGCAATCAGAACAACCACTGTAACAGGAGGGAATCTTACCACAGATACCTATAAGGACACAACAGATGCTAATGGGAATTACTTAATTGCAAATATTTATTATGGTGATAATGAAGCTGATTTCACAGTAACTCCTTTTTATGATGATGGTAATATTGTACACGATTTTGATCCTGATAACAGAATCGTCACATTACAGACAACTCCTAACATTAGAGATGACATAGACTTTACAGATCTGACATCATTTAGACTTTCAGGAACTATCTATCAGACATTTATCTCAGATCAATGCGGGATGGACTCCATTCCAATCAAGCTTAATGGTATAATAATGGATACCACCGATATACTTGGCAACTATGACTTAGCCATACCTGGAGCTGGCACATATGAGATAGAGCCTGTGTTTTTGGATCATACATTTGTCCCTCAGGGCTTTAATAGTTCTGCGCTCACTATAACTGGAGATCTATCCGGAATGGACTTTGAAAATGTAACAACATATCAAGTCACAGGTTTCGTCGGAGCTGGATGTGAAAATTACTTGGGGCAAGCTGACATCAGATTCACAAGTGAAGATTTATGCATCATGTTTGAGCAAAAAACCAATATTAATAGTGGAAACTTCACCGTTGAACTTCCCGCCAGAAAGTATAACGCACAGGTCATAAACTTTGACGATCCTGATCCCTACCGTGAGTTGGAAGTATTGGCATTTTTTCAAAACGTAATCGAAATCGATCTATCGGCAGATGATATTACACAAGATTTCATTTATAGACCTGAACCTACAATAGAAGTTCTTGGCTTACCTGAGGAGGTCTGTAATCGTACTGTCTTAGAACAATTAAAACCCTATGAGATTACAATCAGAATATGGGAAGGGCCCGCATCTGAGAACTGTCCAGTCGACACGGGATATGTCTTAATAAATGATGAGATCAGCGATCGCAATAGCGAAGAAATTATGCTGCCTTTTAGTAATGGGGAAGTGAAGTATATTATTCAACCAGGCAATCCTAATATTTCTGCTCCTTATCTTAAGAACATCACTATAGTCGCAAGAGATATGAGTGAGCAATCTGCGACATGGATTAAAGATGCCCTGGTTACAGGCGGGCGTCCACGCAATAGCACATTTACAACAGTGACTCCTGAGATACCTCTGATGATACTTAGGGATCCTCCAGGAGGGGCAAGCCAATCGTGGGTAGAGCAAGGTCAAAGTATGGAGTTGGCCACCAGCTTCTTTCATAAGGAAGGAGGAAGCTTCAATATATGGAGCAAAGCCAAAGTAGGTGTAGAATTTGAAATAGGAATAGGATACACTACTGAAGTATCAGCCTATGGACAGATTGGAGCCTCCCTAGAGGTTGGTGGCGCTAATACAACTACTGAAGAACAGATCATCAGTGTAAGCACTATGGAGAGATTTGAGACCTCAGGTAATCCAGAAATCACAGGAACAGACGGGGATGTATTTATAGGTGCTGCCATTAACTTAATTTACGCTAATACTGATGTTATAGAGTTCGATCCTAATACCTGTACCGTTATTTCTGATGTACAATTAATGATTGCTCCCAATGGTTTTGAGACAGAGTACATCTATACTGAGCAGCACATACGTGAAGAAATTATCAAAGATCTTGAATTGCTCTCTGCTACACATCCTAATCCAGACAGCATGCTATTCTTCGCAGATCAAGCTCAAGTATGGCATCAAGCATTACAACGTAATGAAGAGTTAAAGGCAAATGCCATACCTTCTGTTCCATTTCAAGGAAATAGGTCTTTTAGTGCTAACACAGTATACAGTTCTTCAACTACAGCCTCTACCACCGATAAACTATCTGTAGAGTTTAATGTGAACCTTAATGCACAACTTGCGATCGAAGCAGGCGTTGAGGCAGCTGGAACAGGATTTTCTGCTGGTTATACAGCAACACTTAGAGCAGAATTCGGGGAGTCAGAAAGTCAAACCGAAACTTCGACATTTACGACAGGATTTTCATTGCAAGATGATAATACGGGGGATGATTTTTCAGTAGATATTTTAACAGATCCTGTGTACAAGACCCCAGTATTCAAATTAAGAGCCGCAGATACATCATGCCCTTATGAAGAAGGTACGCGCCAGAGAGATGTACCGATGCTCAGTGCTGAAGTACCGATTATTGAAGGAGTAGCACCGACAAGTGAAGCAGAGTTTAGATTATTGCTTCGAAATGAGAGCGAAACAGAAGAAACAAGAGCATATATGCTATCGTTTAATCAACAATCCAACACTGACGGCGCATCAATAACTGTTGGAGGCTCTCCTTATATTACGCCATTGGGGCCGTTTAACATTCCATTTGGACAAACAGTGGAAACAGTAGTCAAAGTTGGTTTAGGTGCCTCTGGTATATTTAGCTATGAAGGTTTAGAGTTTACATTGTTTCCAGATTGTGATCCAGGCCTCGGAGAAACCACTGTCATAAGTGCATTTTTTGAAAGCCCATGTAGTGACGTAAGCTTATTCGAGCCCAATCCTGATTGGGTTATTAATAGCTCTTCAAACGTAATCGCCGTACATATTAAAGACTACGACAAATCAATAATGGAGGTGACTGATCAAATCAAAATTCAATATTCTCTAAAAGGTTCAAGTGTATGGTTGAATGCCAAAATACTAAGTAGAGATCAGCTGGACGATAACGATCCAGCAGGGACTAATTTAGGGCACTTAACAACCATTAATCTCTCTAATTTGGATGATGGTGAGTACGATATCAGGCTCGCATTAGTATGTGGTTCAGCGACAATTCATTCGTTAAGGTCTGAAGGAGTAATAGAAAGAGTAGCACCGATTCAAATTGGGATTCCAACACCGACTGATGATATCTTCATTCAGGGAACTAATATACTGACAGCAACATATGATGAACATATTGAGTGTATCACTTCTGATGTAATGATTACAAATCTAACAACAGAGACTATGCATGCTGGTAGCGTGTCTTGCTTTCAAAATACGATTACAGTCACACCAAACAGCACCTTGCCAGATGGCCAATATGATGTAGTGATCATTGATGTAGAAGATATATATGGCAATGTATCTCCCGAGTTTAGTTGGATGTTTTCAATTGGTGAGAATCAAGGAGGAGGAGATCCTGGCCTAGGTGATCCAGGCCCAGAGGATTGCGGCCCTATTAATGTTATTGCTAACAATTTTGCAAATGAAACTAGACCATATGATGGAATATCGGCTGGGTCGTATTATGGTACATTGATACAATCAGCTGAAATTATTGAGCCTAACGTTACAGTTTCTTTCTTAGCCGAAAGCACAATTGAACTAAACCAGGGATTTGAGGTGCCTATAAGTACAACCTTTATTGCAGATGAAGGTGATTGTGCCGATCGGCCAGACCCTAATGCCCCATGTAATACTAGCATACCTGTTGAGCAAGGTAATATCTATCATAACAATACAGGCATAGGCTCCATAGAAGGTGCAGGTCTCTCTTGTGGTCCTGGTGATATTATGAGTCCAGGTAATTGGTACAGTATAAATGGTACTGGTGAAGTTCTAACTGCCTATTTCTGCGGTCATGCCGATCCTAACTTAGTGATTGAAGTGTTCAGTGGCATCTGTGGCGACGAATTGTTCTGCGTAACGGAAGGGCCGAACGATGACAGTACGACCATCGGCGATTGTACTCTCCCTCCAGCTAGATTGGGCTTTCTTGCAGAGAGCGGCACAACTTATTACATCTTAGTAAGAGGTCAAGTGCCTACAGATATGATAGACTATAGTCTTATTATTGAAGAATGTGATACACCATCTTCTCTAAACGATATCTATTGTAATAAGATCTATGTTGACGCCTCTGCAGATGGAAATAACAATGGGACAAGCTGGAACAATGCCTATATAAATCTTCAAGACGCTCTAGATGATGCAACTTCAGGTCACGAAATTTGGATCGCTAAAGGCAGGTATTACACAGATCAGGGAAGTAGTGTTTCTGAAGGAGATCGCAATTCATCATTTATTATGAAGGATGATGTTCTGATCGCTGGAGGATTCGCAGGTTTCGAACCTTCAGACTTTGATATGAATCAGCGCAATCTGGTTGCTAATGAGACAATACTAACTGGTGATATAGGTATCCAAGGAGATAGAGAAGATAATAGCTATCATGTTATCAATAACGCCAATAATGATTTGACTTCATCTGCTATATTAGATGGGGTTACGGTTACAAGCGGGTATGCTGATGGTACAGGCAATGATCGACTAGGAGGGGGAATGATCATTGTATCATCTAACCCTACAATTAGGAACACTATTTTCAAAGCAAATTTTGCAATCATTGGCGGAGGTATTTATACTGCCATAACCTCATCAGGTGATGTAATCAATTCTGTTTTCATTGGTAACGATGCATCGACAGCAGGAGGAGGAATCTGTCTAGGTGGGGCATATAATATTAATCATTGCAGCTTCTCTGGCAACAGATCATTACATCCGACCATACCGAATTCTTCAAACGGGAATGCAATTAGAATTTTCAGCTCTGGATTTAGTTCTTCTATTTCTAATTCAATTTTTTGGGGTAATGGGACTCCAGGAACTTCAGACGTAATCATAGCTTCAGGATCCTTTTTTGTTAATAACTGCATTGTAGATTTACCTGGGGGAGCAATTTATCCAGGTACAGGTAATATCAACGGTGACCCAAAATTTGTATTGCAACCAAGCTTGCTAGGAACAACAGGAAACCTGAGAATTCAGGAAGTCTCAGCGGCTATAGACATTATTAATTCGACATCAGTTCAGACAGATCATGACGGTGTACAACGGCCGATAGGAGCAAAAGCGGACATAGGGGCTTTTGAGTTTATTCCATAGAGTAGATTTCTAACTTTTGCTGATTTAAATTCACTGCGCGCCATAAAATAAATAATAGTAGATAGAGCGTTTCGCTCTATCTACTATTTCTTTTCATACTATCTAATTCATAGTTCACATTTGCTTAATTCAAAATTTTAATGACTTAGAGTTAAAATCTATTTTTAAGAGTACTTTCAAAATATGAACGTCCTCGTAGCATGTGACAAGTTCAAAGGTTCGCTTGATGCTTCATTAGTCTGTGATGCTATTAGCACAGGACTACTTTCGACCCACTCTGACATCGACGTAATAAGGATTCCTCTTGCCGATGGCGGCGATGGCACAATGATCATCCTGAAGGATTTATTGGAACTGACTGTGCATGAAATAGATTCTGTAGATGCCCTCGACAGACCTATAAGGGTTACATATTACACATCTGACCAAACAGCCTATATAGAGCTTGCTGACGCTTCTGGCATTGCCAGATTGTCTAAAGAAGAGTTATCACCACTCAAAGCTAATGCTTTTGGCACTGGTATACTGATAAAGGATGCCATAGATCACGGCTACAAAGACATAATTCTGAGCATTGGCGGGAGTGCCAGTACTGAGTGTGGCTTAAGTATAGCACATGTGTTGGGTTGGTCATTTTATGATGTACAGGGACATCAACTATCACCAACAGGTGGTAATCTCCATGAAATAAAGACAATTAGGCCTCCTAGTCACATCTCTAATTTTAAGCTTACAATTCTTTGTGATGTGGCTAATCCGCTTCATGGTCCGAATGGTGCAGCATATGTATATGCTCCTCAAAAAGGCGCGACAACGCAACAAGTTGATCATCTCAATCAAGGATTACAACATATTTCAGAATTGATTGAATCAACTACTGGAACAGATATTTCCACCCTTCCTGGCGGTGGAGCCGCTGGAGGTATCGCCGCAGGTCTGCATGGACTGCTCAATGCGCATGTCATTAACGGCTTTGACTATCTTTCTGATAGGCTGAACCTTGAGGATCATATCAAAAATGCTGATATAGTCGTAACTGGTGAGGGCAAATTGGATCAACAGTCCCTATCAGGTAAAGTGGTCGGGTCGGTTGCTGCGATCTGTCAGAAATATAAGAAGGCATTAATCGTAATTGTAGGAACCAATGAGCTGTCACAAACAGTACTATCGACTGTTGGTATAAGCAAGGTTTATACGATCATTGATCGGGCTCAAGACACTGCTGACGCCATAGATCATGCACAGGGCTATTTGAGGGAGATAGGATCGGTTGTTCTATCATCATAGCGGCCATCATCTTAGCTTGATTAAAGAGAAACAATTCATATTTACAACATTATTGCATATAAGACCTTATCGCCTCATCAAAAGTCAATAGTTCTTGACGACTTGGTGCTTTCTGATATCTAACTTCCTCGCACAGTAGGCTCGTCTATGTTTTAATGACCTGATTTGAAGGCTTTATTTTGTCAAATTGTATTCTACGTTTCAGTATCTCGGGTGCTTCTTTTTCTATCCACTCTGTTAGATTAAGAATCTGGTTTAAATATCTAATTCCAAACTTGGTTAGCTGATATTCGACTCGTATTGGCACTTCTGCGTAAGCCGTTCTTTTTAAGTATCCATCCCTTTCCA
>CAZAXY010000015.1:0-43046 GCA_964489125.1 uncultured Saprospiraceae bacterium | reverse complement strand
GTGATGAGATAACCTGAAGATTGTTTTTGACCCGATGATGTATCTCTTTGAGCAGCACCTCCTTCTCCTGTAGTGCCTTTTTAATTGTGCTATTCTGCTCTATTATAGTTCGCTCATAGGACACTTTCTTCCTATATAAAAAACTTAAAACTCCCAGCGCCAACACTGAAATCACCGCCATGCCTATAATATTCCTGTTACGCCTATTGATAATAAGTAATTCCTTGTCCTTTCGTTGGATGAGGTCTTCCTTATGACTGACACCTAATTCTTGATAGACTGTGTTAAAGTTTTGATTGTTCTCAATCAGATAAAATGAGTCAAGATATTTAATCCAATAATCATAGTTGATCACTACGGAGTCTTGATAACCTTGGGCTTTATCGATTTGAACTTTAACTTGATATACTTGACTCAGCCCTCCATAACTATTACTATCTCTCACGATCTGCAAGGCCTTATTGATATATTCTCGCGCTAAAGCCAAATTGCCTAATTCCAAATAATTTATAGCGTACAGTCTATTCAAGGTAATCTCATGATCAACAGTCATTCGATTTTTTCTTATATCAACACTTTGATCTAAGTACTTTATTGATTCTTCGTACTCTCCTTTCTCTATACTGACTTGGGCAAGTGCAGCGATAGAAGTCCCCTTAACTAGTAAACTATTCAATTCCTCTGCACGCACGATAGACTTCTCCAAATAATGCTGTGATGAATCCAAGTCTCCCATAATTAAAAAAGTCCTTCCAATTCTTTGAAGTAATTTTGGTGGATCCTTCTCTTGCTGCAGATGTATTGCCCGAGCATCTTTATATTTAATTAGGGCCTCTTTTAAATTTAGTCGAGATGATAATACTACTCCGATTTGCTCATGATTGAATGCCTGTCCCGAACTATTATGTTTTTCTTTAATTGATAAGGCTTTAAAATGGTTTTTAAGAGCGTTTTCATGATTCCCTCTTTTTGAATCTATCAGGCCAGCAATCGTAAGAATCTCTGCTTCATACTTAAAGTGATCCACCTCAGGAATATATGCCTTTAGTTCATTTATCAGTTTAACTAAGTACGTATAATCCTCTCGTTCATAGATGGCCATTGCCCAAGCTAATTTCTTTTTCACCTCTAAAATTTTGTTGAAATCAGCATCCACTCTTTCTAAGCTGTCAATTTGGTTTTGATATGCCGCTATTTTAATCTTGTGAGGACTTTTTTCTTGAGCATGTATCACTGTATGAGTGAACAAAACCACCCAAAACAAAGACATGTATTTGCCTAACCAGTTATATATACCGGCCTTTGTAATCAGATTGATATCAGCTTTAGTTCTCACGATAGCTTCTTGTAGGATTTGATCAGTAATTGCACCCTCGTTCCTCGATCACTCTTGATGTCAATATCAGCATCTAACTTATCCTTAAATGCTCTTATAAGACTGTGTCCAAAGCTATCTTTTTTAGATTGGAGCTGGCCAGGATCTAAACCTATCCCATCGTCAAAAACAACCAAATTCAACAGGTTATCGACTTCTTGAAGTGTTATGGTAATCGTACCAACTGATCTTCCGTCAAAAGCATACTTAACACTATTTGTCACCAGCTCATTGATTATGAGACCGATTGGAACTACCGTCTCTACATCAAGAGTAAGAGACTCACAATCAATCAACGATCGGATATCAATATCTCGATAGTTATAGGTGCCGACCAGGTCGGAACAAAGCTTCTCCAAATAGGGTTTCATCTCTATGCCCGTTAAGTTATCTTTCTTATAGAGCCTCTGATGGATCAATGACATCGAGTGGACTCTTGACCTACCTTCTTGTATTGCAGCCTTGGCCTTAGCATCTTTAATAGAAAGTCCTTGTAAGCCAAGGAGTGATGAGATAACCTGAAGATTGTTTTTGACCCGATGATGTATCTCTTTGAGCAGGACTTCTTTTTCTGCGTCTTGTTTTTGTATGCGTATATTTTTTTGACGTAGTCGAAAAGAGAAAAATCCCAGAAGTCCCAGTGCTCCAATGGTCACTAAAAGTCCTATGCGCTGTTGACTCAAACGGGCCTGGTTCAAGTCATCAGCCAAGCCAAGCCTTACAATCTCACCTTCTTTCTGTAGAGTCTCAAATTTAGTCTCTTGCTTAACAGCCTCTTTCTGCTGGAGTTCGGAATCTATTGTTTCTTTTAACTCATTAGCCTTGATCAGATCAGAATAGGCCTCTCCCCCCCTTCCTAAGGCATGGAGCGTTCTTGCCCGTTCGATATACATTTGCATAAGATGGTTCGTATACTCTGAGTCTCCAAATTCAGCAATCGCTTGATCTAATATTTTTAATCCTCTAACGGGATCGTTATTGATATTATATATCGAGCCTAAGTGGACTAAAGCGCTTAACTTACTCTGTAATGGGAGGCCTCTATATCTGTCGGATGCAATCACTTCTAATATTTCTAATGCTTCCGAATATTGATCCATTTTATAATGTCCTTGAGCTATCTGAAGATTTAAAAGTGGTATTTCCTCATATTCTTTAAGATGTTCATAAATCAATCGGGATTGCTTAAAATAATGAGTAGAACTATCTGCCTTATCCATAAATGAATAACACAAACCCATATTTTGCAATGTAGTGGCCATACCAGTGGAGTCCTTATCAGCAGACTTTATGCTCAAAGATTCTCGATAATACTGCAAGGCTGCATCGTATTCTTCATTACGTCTATAAATGATTGCGATGTTGTTTACCACACGAGAAAAATTGTAGCGATAGCCGTTGGTTTTAGCATCTTGATAAGCCTTAAAATAAAACTTCAACGCATTGGATAGATCCCCAGCAAAATAGTATGCTACACCAATATTAAGGTCGAGGATATTAAGAGACTCTCCATTGTTCGGCACCTTCAGATGCTCAATCCTTGCCAGTTCATAGGTCTTAACCGCCTCTTCCAAATTGCCGGACATATCATGATAAAGTCCGATAAACTCGTATATCGTCCCTGATCGCAAGTGCATCTTGCTTTTGAGGGCGAGAGGCAGTACTTCTACCATTATTGGATAGCCTTCCTCCATATTATTATTATTGAAGTAATGCTTGCCAAGGAAATAGTAGGCGTTTACTTGATTAGTGTCAGATTGATTGTTGATAACACTCGTGAGGCTATCAATTAAAACACTATCTAGCTGAGTATGGAGGACTGATTTAAAGCCGAAAATGCATACAAAACAACACAGTATCAATCTTGACGGAGTATCGTACCTTGATAGCGATCTCTTATTCATAGATAGTTGATGCAATTGATTATTCTTCACGTAAAGAAATCAGTTTTATACTAGCCATTAGTTACCCACATGGGTAAATCAAAATCTCGTCATCCCTCCAAATACAATTTAATCAATCTCAACTACTCTTAATCTGATCTTAGCTTTTGATTATTTACATTAGCCTTTCTAAATAACAAACGCTTCCGACATGCTACAAGCAGAAGAATCTACACAAGAAGCCGTAGAACAAATCAGCTCTACGTCTGCCACAGATAACCTTACTCTCATCCAAAATTACAGTCAGAAAGCTATAGATGCCACAATAAATTTCGCTCCAAAAATCTTGTTGGCCATAGCCATTATGGTTATCGGCCTGTGGATAGTAAAGAAGATCGTTTCTGTCTTTGAAAAGATTCTACAGAGATCCAGTTTAGGCCCAGAGCTCACTGGGTTCTTTATGTCGATGGCATCATTAGCATTGAAGTTTGTGGTTATCCTGATTGCTGCTGGCACCTTAGGATTCCAAGTTTCGGCATTGATGGGCGTATTAGCAGGTGTAGTCTTTGCTATAGGTCTGGCCTTACAAGGATTCTTAGGTAATTTCGCCTCTGGTATAACGATCGTGTTTTTCAAGCCATATAAGGTTGGTGACTGGGTTCAGATCTCTGAGATGTTTGGTAAGGTTGAGAGCATACAAATCTTCAACACTATATTAGCAACACCAAGCGATAAAACATTGATTATCCCTAATGGTCAAGTGACCGATAATATCATCACCAACTTCTCAACCAAAGGTCGGATGCGCCTTGAGCTCAATGTTTCCATGCCATATGCCGAAAGTTTTCCCAAGGTGAAGGAAGTGATAAGCAAATCTCTAGAAGATTTTCCGCTGATCATAGCTGATCCCGCACCTCTAATAGGTATCGAGACTTTCGACACACATAACATTATTGTATCTGTAAGGCCTTATATCCATCCAGATAATTATTGGGATGCCAAATTTGAGGCGCTTGGTAGAATAAAAAAAGGATTCAAAGAAGCAGGTATAGAAGTAGCTTACTCTGAAGGTATAGAGCTCGGAAAGATCGGAGATTAGATCAGTAAGTCAAGATTAAAATTAAAAAAAGGCTTGACGAATGAGTCAAGCCTTTCACTTTCTTCGGTTCCCCAACCGATACTAGTTGTTACACATATTATATTTAAGTAACATAAGTAGAAACTACAACCATAACAGTTCAGCTGCTACGATTAAGAGACACAATGAACAGGATCTGCCCACTATTCTGTTCACAATAATTGTTGGTATAACATCAAAATAGCAAGGTTTGGAGCATCAACTTCTATTATGACTTTAGCAATTTTTTGATCCCCTTAACACCGATACTTCGCAGTCGAGATTGATTATCGATTGGAATCTGATCTGTATTTCCATGCCTGAGTACCGCCTGAGTTACGGACTCCTCTCTCAAGAGATGAACCATGGCATATGGCGATCGATTAGTGTAGTTGCGCACATCCTCAATTGATAAACCTTGAAATTGATAATCAGGATGAAAAGAAGCCACTTGAATAATGCCATCAAGCTCATTATTGGTTATCAATATCTCAATTTGCTCTATCAGGCTGAGGTAAGGTAAGAAGTCAACTTCATCCTTCATTATGATTAATGTAGTCTCCATTTCATGCGTCGGAGCATGAATTAAAATCTTGATTTCCTCATTGATTTGTTCGATTACCGCCCGATCCGGGCTCAAGACCTTATATCTTATCTTATCCTCATTAAAAGGTAGATGGGCAAATGGGCAAAGATTTAATCCTAGCACAATCTTATTGATCCACTGCTTAGTCTCGATCACACAGAATTCTGAATTAGATGGGCTCATTTACTCCTAAAGTAGAATAACAAGTTAAGTCTGTAGCAGTTAATGTAGAGTAATCAGTAGAATACCTATAGATACTACTGAATTATTGCAATCTGTGACTATATATTGTGATACCCAATCATAACTAGCTTAATGGATAACAAGGGGATTCATCGTCCTACATATATAGAGATAGACTTAGAAGCCATCTCCGATAATTACAAGGCTATTAAAGCCGCATTAGATGATCAGAAAATCTTGTGGGTACTCAAAGCCAATGCCTATGGTCATGGTCTGATTCGGATCGCTCAGCATCTCGAGGGTCTTGGAGCGGATTATTTCGGAGTGGCGAACTTAGAAGAAGGTATCTCACTCCGCCATCATAGGATAAAGACGCCAATCTTAGTCTTAGGCGGCATCAGTGGATATCAGCTGCCACAGTTCATCACTCACGATCTGACTATTACAGCAAGCTCTGTTGATAAATTGCATCAAATCAATGAATGTGCCATGTCGATGTCACGAACCGCCAAGGTTCATTTGAATATCGATACTGGCATGGAGCGTATAGGGGTTCACCATTACAACGCTCATAAACTTATCTCTGCAGCCAAGAGTACAGAGCATTGCATCATAGAAGGCATCTATACGCATATGGCCAATGCTGACCTTGAGAATGATCATTATAGCGCAACTCAAAAACAGCGTTTTGATTCAGTTTTGAATACAGCGCTGGAACATGGATTGAATATTCCAATAGTGCATGCCGCTAATTCAGCAGCGACTCTTAGAGAGCCAAGTTTGCGTTATGATATGATCAGGTGTGGATTATTATTATATGGCTTATATCCGCATACACTTCTAAAAGATCATATCTCCGTAACCCCAGCATTAAGCTGGAAATCTCGAGTTGTTTTTTTCAAAGTGATTCCTAAAAACACTCCCATAGGTTATGGAGGTCGTTGGACGAGCGATCTAATGACTCGTATAGTTACACTCCCAGTCGGATATGGCGATGGATATATGAGGGCGCTAAGCAATAAGGCTCAGGTCATCATAAGTGGTAAGTCCTATCCTGTTGTGGGAAGCATCAGCATGGACCAAATGATGGTGGACATTGCTTGGGATACCGCTTATAATGATGATGAAGTTATCCTCATTGGTCGACAAGGAGATCAAGAGATTTCTGTTGAAAATCTAGCTGAGTGGGCCAACACCATTTCCTACGAGATATTGACCAATATCAATAACCGCGTCCCAAGGGTATATCTTCTTGGTGAACAATCCAGATAGTCTGGGTTTCTTAACTTTATGATGCTGTGTCACATTGCGGTATCAAATTTGATATATATAAACTTAAGAGGATCAGATTAATTCACAATGAGAGCGTTAGTTATATCAGGCGGTGGCAGCAAAGGTGCATTTGGCGGAGGTGTAGCTGATTATCTTATTAATGACCTCAATCGAGAATATGACATCCTTGTAGGCACCTCAACAGGTAGTCTTCTAATCCCACAGCTAGCAATAGGCAAAGTAGAAAACTTGAAGAGAGCATACACCTCAGTATGCCAAAAGGATGTCTACAGTGTCTGCCCATTTATTATCAAAAAAGATAAAAACAAGGTTGTCTCCACCAAGATCAATCACTTCAATATCCTCAAAATGTTTCTCAAGGGTAAAAAGACTTTTGGAGAGCATCAAAATCTACTAAAAACCATTAGAAGGACTTTTTCTCAGGAGGAATTTGAGATGATCAAAAAGAGTAATAAAAAGGTAATTGTCACTGTTGCAAACCTCTCACTTAACATCGTCGAATATAAGTACATAGCTGACTGTAGTTATGAAGAGTTTACCGAATGGATGTGGATATCTACGAGCTTCATTCCATTCATGAGTATTGTTAACAAACATGGATATGACTATGCCGACGGCGGATTTGGTAGCCGTATACCTATAGAAGAAGCAATCAATGCCGGAGCTACAGAGGTTGATGTGATCGTCTTGAGTCCTAAATATTCTATTCCAGAGAAAGAAAGTATCAATAATGCTTTTGATGTCTTACTTAAGGCAATGGAATTCATGCATAACCGTATCGGTAGACACGATATTTACATAGGCCATCTTCAGAGCGTGTATGATAACAATGTCCATGTCAACTTCATCTTCACTCCAAGAGTTTTAACGGAACACTCATTTATTTTTTTCCCTAAGGAAATGGAGGCCTGGTGGGAGGAAGGTTATGAGTATGCCAAAGAGATGCACAAAACTGGCAATCTGGAATAATAGTGGCCATAGTATATGATTTGTTAAAAAAGAGTATACTTTTGAAGGGTGAGAATATTAGCACACATCAACAGATCTTCAGCTAGGCGCTGCAACAGGCGTAGGACCCCTTGGTCCTAAATATCATTTTCTCCCAAGCAGGGTGTTGTACCCTGTTACAATAAATTTATTTTTTCCTTTTACTTCTTTTTCTAACTACAATGAATAACAACGTATCGATTCGTGTCGCTAGCACCCAGGACATCATACATTGCCAGACTATCTCTGATTGGTATGTACTGTCCTCCAAGGAGAGAGGCACTGGCATCGCCACCCGATCCTCACAATACCTAGAGGAGAAGATCAGAAGTGGTAACGCCATCATCGCCTTCATAGGAGAGCAACTTGCAGGATTCTGCTACGTGGAGGTATTTAGTTCTGGAGAATATGTATCCAACTCTGGCCTCATTGTAACACATGAGTTTAGAGGGAGAGGGCTGGCTAAGAAGATCAAAGAAGTCGCATTTAACCATGCAAAGGGCTCTAATCCAGATGCAAAAGTATTCGGTATTACAACGAGTGATATTGTGATGAATATTAACAGCGACCTTGGTTACAGGCCTGTATCATTTAACCAGCTTACCTCTGATGAAGAATTTTGGAAGGGATGTAGCAGCTGCCCCAATTATGACATCCTAACCAGAAATAACAAGAAAATGTGCCTCTGCACTGCGATGGTGGCACCTTCAAAAAATAATGACATGAATAAAGACTTGATCCTAGCCTATAGTGGCGGACTCGATACCTCGTATTGCATCCTTCATCTAAAAGAGCAGGGATATAATATCCATGCCGTAAATGTTAATACTGGAGGGTTTTCTGAGCAGGAAATAGAGGAACTCAGAGAACGAGCACTATCGATGGGAGCTACATCATTTAAGAGCATCAATAACGAACAAGAATATTATGCTAAGTGTGTGCGGTATCTGATCTATGGTAACGTCCTCCGTAACAATACTTATCCACTCTCAGTAAGTAGCGAGCGCGCATTTCAGGCTATAGTCATCTTGGATTATGCCGTAGAAAAAGGATACAAGTATGTGGCTCATGGGAGTACTGGGGCTGGGAATGACCAGATAAGATTTGATACAGTATTCGAGAGCTTAGCAGGGGATATCGAAGTGATCACACCGATAAGGGATCAAAAACTCTCACGACAAGAGGAGATTGACTTTATCAATGCCAAGGGATTTGACTGGAAGTCAGAAAAGAAAGATTACTCAATCAACCAAGGCTTATGGGGAACCAGTATTGGTGGAAAAGAGACCTTAGGCTCTCGTGAGACGCTACCCGAGCAAGCATATCTCCATCACTGCGAGCAAGAGGAGCCAACTGAAATTAGTATTACCTTCAGCAAGGGTCAACCTATCGCCCTTAATGGAGAGCGAACAGATACGCCCATTGCGCTCATTAAAGAACTGAACGCAATCGGTAATCAATATGCTATAGGTCGTGATATGCATGTCGGAGATACCATTATCGGAATTAAAGGACGGGTCGGATTTGAAGCCCCAGGAGCTTTGATGATCATTAAGGCACATCACCTCCTCGAGAAGCATACCTTGAGCAAGTGGCAGACTTATTGGAAGGAGCAACTCGCGAACTGGTATGGAATGTTTCTACACGAGGGTAAGTACTTCGAACCCGTCATGAGAAATATCGAAGGCTTCTTGACCGATAGTCAGGATTCCGTCAATGGCACCGTCTTCATCAAGTTATCGCCATACCGATTTGAGCTCATAGGCATCGAGTCAGAAAACGACCTTATGAATAGCTCCTTTGGGCAGTATGGCGAGATGAATAATGCATGGACAGGAGAAGATGCCAAAGGCTTCACCAAAATCTTCTCGAATGCCAATAAGATATATTACGCAGTCAATAAAGATCAATCGCCACTATGATACAAGCAGGAATAGTAGGTGGGGCAGGATATGTCGGCGGTGAAGTGATTCGCTTAATGCTCAACCATCCAAAAATTGACATAAAATATGTCTCCAGCCGAAGTCAGGTTGGCAAGGCGCTTCATGAAGTACATCGAGACCTTCTTGGTAGTACCGAACTCACATTTAGCGATAGCTATGATACAGATGTAGACGTACTAATACTCTGCATGGGTCATGGCAAAAGCAGCAAGTATCTTGAAAAAGTCAATGTTCCGCCAGAAACTGTAATCATAGACCTAAGCCGAGACTTTAGATTGAATGCTGATGCCGGCAACTTCGTTTATGGGCTCTGTGAGATGAATAAACAGGATATTAAGAAATCCAATAGAATAGCTAACCCTGGGTGTTTTGCTACTTGTATTCAATTGGCACTACTGCCTATCGCAGATGCTAAACAATTAGATAGTGAGGTTCATGTTACTGCGATTACTGGATCCACCGGTGCTGGGCAGAAGCCTGTAAGCACGACCCATTTTTCATGGCGCAACAACAATATCTCAATTTATAAGCCCTTCTCTCACCAGCACTTGGGCGAGATTAGTCAGAGTGTTACAAAGCTGCAGCCATCATTTGATCAGGAAATTAATTTCATCCCTATGCGTGGCGACTTTACCCGAGGTATTTTTGCCAGCGTCTACTTTGACAGCGACCTCGACGAAAAGGAAGCCCTTAAACTATATAAGGACTATTACGAGGACTCTCCATTTGTTCATTTGAGCAATGCTCCGATCAGTGTTAAGGATGTCGTCAATACCAACAATGGATATCTCTTCGTCGCCAAGCACGGGAACAAATTAAGGGTAGAAAGCGCCATAGATAATCTACAAAAAGGTGCTGCAGGTCAGGCTATTCAGAATCTCAACTTGGTTATGGGCTTTCCCGAAGATATGGGCCTGAGAATGAAGCCCAGTGCATTTTAACCTGCCAAATGACAACCTTATGAATATCTACGACGTCTATAGCTTTTACCCCGTCGCACCAGTCAGAGGACAGGGTTCATATGTTTATGATGCTAAAGGGCAAAAATATCTGGATTTTTATGGTGGGCATGCTGTCATCAGTATCGGTCATAGTCATCCACATTATGTTAAGTCGCTGTCGGAGCAGCTCCAGCAGATCGGATTCTACTCTAACTCAGTTGAGAACCCTCTTCAGATCGAATTGGCAGATAAATTAGAAGCTGCGGCAGGGATATCGGGATATGATATATTCTATATTAATAGTGGTGCAGAAGCTAATGACAATGCACTTAAACTGGCATCCTTCTACAATGGTCGCTCAAAAGTTATTGCCTTGGAGAATAGCTTTCATGGTAGAACCTCTGCAGCTATTAATGTCACTCATACTGGCATTAAGCATCAGGCCCCAATTAATCATGGAGTTCAGGCGATATACCTTCATTACCGGGATACAGAAGCTATCCTCGCAGAAATCAGGAAAGGTGATGCTGCAGCCATCATCATAGAAGCTATCCAAGGTGTAGGTGGTCTTGATGATATCAGTGCTGAATCTCTCGTAGCCATCAGAGCAGCATGTGACGAGACAGATACCATAATGATAATGGATGAGGTACAATCAGGATATGGACGTTCTGGTCATTTTTTCGCCTATCAGATTGCGGATATACGGCCAGATATTATCACTACGGCAAAGGGGATGGGTAATGGCTTCCCAATAGGGTCTGTCATTATAGACAGTGCTAAGATTCCTGCAACTAAGGGCCGTTTAGGCACTACCTATGGCGGCAATTTCTTAGCATGTGCCGCAGGAATTGCTGTTTTGGATGTGATCAAAAATGAACAACTAATTGATAATGTACAACGCTGTGGTCAACAGTTAGCACAGATTCTAACAAGCATACCTGGCATAAAGACTATAAAAGGTCGTGGATTGATGGTCGGAGCAGAATTTGACTTTCCTGTAGCAGCAATGCGTAAGTCAATGGTCTTAGATCATTTCTTATTCACAGGTAGTTCCGCAAATCCGAATCTGCTGCGGATATTACCTCCATTAAATATAAATGCAGCACATCTTGAGGAGTTTGAGCAGAAACTCACCAAAGCTGTCAATCTCCACCTAAGTCATAAGTCATGAAACACTTCTACTCCGCAGAGAGCCCGACTGATCTGAATCAGCTATTGCAGACTGCAATAGATATCAAGAAAAACCCGACTCAACACCTTAAGTTAGGTGAAGGTAAATTAATGGTGCTATTGTTCTTCAATGCCAGCCTACGGACTAAGCTCAGCACTCAGAAGGCTGCTATGAACTTAGGCATGCAAGTCATCAGCATGGATATGAAAGATAGCTGGGCTTGGGAATTTGAAGATGGTGTGACGATGAGATTTGATAAAGCAGAGCACGTTAAGGAAGCAGCGAATGTGATCTGTCGATATGCAGATCTCATAGCTATTAGGTCTTTTCCAAGTCTTACGGATCAGACCGCAGATTACGAAGATCAAGTACTGCAGAACTTCATGAAGTATAGTACCAAGCCTGTGATCAATCTCGAGTCTGCTATACGTCACCCGCTGCAGTCCTTGGCAGATCTACTGACAATTAAGGAGCATGTAAAAAAGGAAAAGCCGAAAATAGTGCTTAGCTGGGCCCCACATCCAAAGGCATTGCCTCAGGCCGTCTCTAATTCATTTTTAGAATGGATGCACCGTGCTGGGCATCAGGTGACTGTAACTCATCCCAAAGGATATGAATTGCATCCAAGCTTCATGGCTGGGCATGAGGTTGAGTATGATCAAGAACAAGCTTTACAAGATGCTGATGTGATCTATGTCAAGAACTGGTCGCCACTCAGTGACTATGGACAAGTAGTGAATCAGTCTCCAGAATGGATGATCACAAAAGATAAACTCGACTTAACGAATCATGCAAAACTGATGCACTGCCTTCCAGTGCGGAGGAACATAGTCATATCAGACGACGCCATGGATAGTGATCATTCCGCTATTTACGACTTAGCAGAGAACAGGCTACATACAGCACAGGCAGTTATCTATGCTTTATTAAATGGAGAACTCTAATTATGACACAGTTACACGTCATCAAAATAGGAGGTAAACTCATCAATGAGCCACAAGACTTGGATCGGTTGTTATGCGCATTTTCTAACCTCCGTGGCCCTAAAATCCTAATCCATGGAGGCGGTAGAAAAGCTACTGAGCTTTCTCAACAGATGGGTATCGAAGTAAAGATGATAGAGGGAAGGCGCATCACAGATAGCGCTACTCTCGACGTGGCAGTGATGGTTTATGCTGGTCTGATCAATAAGCAAATAGTAGCTCAACTACAGGTTAAAAATACCTTGGCCATAGGTTTATGCGGTGCTGATGGCAACATCATACATGCACATAGAAGACCCGTAGTAGACATCGATTATGGATATGTTGGAGATATTGATCACGTTGCAGGAAACCGAATCAACAAATTACTCCTGGCAGGATTCTGTCCAGTGTTTTGTGCCATCTCTCATGATCAACAAGGTCAACTCCTCAATACTAATGCTGACACTATTGCCTCGGTCGTTGCGCAGAGCATGGCACGTAGTTATGAAGTGTCATTGAAGTACTGTTTTGAGTATGATGGGGTACTTTATGATATCCATAATCCAAGTGAAACCATATCCCATATCACTGTGGAGGAATTTGATCAGATGAAGACAGTTGGCACCATCAATGGAGGAATGATCCCGAAGCTGTCTAATGGCATGGACGCTATACGGGGAGGCGTGCAACAAGTGGCAATATGTGGTATAGATAACTTGGAGAACCTTAAAAATGCAACCCTATTAAGCATCTGAATATGAAAGCACTCATAGAAGAAGTAGTCAATCTTCTGAAATCAATGATCCAAGTACAGACATTGTCCGGCGAAGAAGGTCCAACTGCCGATCTCATAGCATCCTATCTCCAATCCAAAGGCATATCTACAACAAGGCTCAACAATAATATTATTGCACGCAACAAGCATTGGCGAAGTGACCTGCCTACTCTCATCCTCAACTCTCATCATGATACCGTTAAAATTAACAATGGTTGGACGAGAGATCCATTTGGTGCAGAGATAGATGCTGGCAAACTCTATGGTAGAGGCAGCAATGATGCAGGTGGCGCATTGGTTTCCTTAATTGCAACATTCATCCACTATTATGAAGTAGCCCTACCATACAACATAATGCTCATTGCATCTGGTGAAGAAGAGAATTTCGGGCCAAATGGAGTCTCATCAGTGTTGGAAAGTCTAGACTTCGATCCCGCACTCGGTATAATAGGTGAGCCTACACAGATGCGGTTAGCCATTGCTGAGAAAGGTCTCATCGTGATAGATGGCACTACAGCTGGCAAAGCTGGACATGCTGCTCGCAACATAGGTATCAACGCACTCTATCTCGCCACCGAAGACATCAATTGGATCAAGTCATATGAATGGACCAAAGTCTCTTCTGTCCTTGGGCCAGTAAAAACAACTGTTACCCAAATAGAATCTGGTAGCCAGCACAATGTCATTCCTGATAGCTGTACCTATGTCGTCGACTGCCGTGTCAATGAGCATTACTCCCTGCAAGAAGTACTCGACATTTTGAATGAGGGTACCCATGCTGACCTAAAACCGCGGTCACTCCGATGGCATCCTTCAGGTATTAATGAGCAACATCCAGTAGTCATCCAAGGAAAGAAAATAGGTCGTGCAGTAATAGGATCGCCTACCCTATCGGATCAGGTACACTTTAAGTGCCCAACTATAAAGCTGGGTCCTGGCAAATCTGAGCGATCTCATACCGCTGACGAGTTTATAATGATTAGCGAAATTGAAGAAGGAATTAACATTTATATTGATTTATTGAAAGGATTGGAGATATGAAGCTTTGGGATAAGGGATATAGTATTGATGATCGTATAGAGCGTTTTACCACTGGTCGTGATCGTGAGCTGGATATCGATCTGGCGCCATATGACGTGCAGGGCTCTAAGGCTCACGCTAATATGCTAGCGCATATAGGTCTCCTCACTAAGGAAGAGAACACTCAGCTACAAGCTGAGTTAAAAAATATTGAGGAAGAAATAGCTGATGGTAAGTTCTCCATACAAGATGGTATCGAAGATGTACATAGTCAAGTAGAACTGATGCTTACTCTTCGCCTCGGTGATGTCGGAAAGAAGATACATCTCGGGCGCAGTAGAAATGATCAAGTTCTGGTGGACCTCAGGTTATTCTTCAGGGCTCAGCTCACAGAGATCGGCACGCTTTCGAAGCAACTCATAGAGTTACTACTCAATACTGCAGCACATCACAAGAACTCCCTGATACCAGGATATACTCATATGCAGATCGGCATGGTGTCATCATTTGGGATGTGGTTTAGCGGCTATGCCGAGGCATTAATAGACGATCTGGAGTATTTACTTGCCACTCGGAAGAGTATCAATCGCAATCCACTCGGCACTGCTGCAGGGTATGGATCTTCGATTCCGCTAGATCGACAACATACCACCGCAGCATTGGCATTTGAGGGATTATGTGTTAATCCGATCAATTCACAGATAGGCCGTGGCAAGACAGAGTTGATGGTAGCCAATGCCATCAGCACTATGGCATTGAGCATCAACAAGATGGCCATGGATATCTGTATGTTTTCTAACGAGAACTATGGATTCTTATCCCTCCCCAAGGAGTTTACAACAGGCTCGTCAATTATGCCTCATAAGAAGAATCCAGATGTCTTTGAGTTGATCCGAGCTAAATGTAATATGCTTATTTCTGTTCCATCTCAGCTATCGATGATGTTGAGTAACCTGCCATCAGGCTACCATCGAGATTTTCAGTTACAAAAGGAGCTGATCTTTCCAGCCATTGAGGATCTTAAAGATATTCTTGGACTGATCATCCACTGTGTTCCGAAGATGATCATCAAACAGACACAAGTGTATGATGAGAAATACCAATACTTATTCAGTGTAGAGCTGGTCAATCAATATGTACTTGAGGGGATGTCGTTTAGAGATGCTTACAAAAAGGTAGGTTTGCAGATTGAATCGGGAAAATTTGTCGCCCCTACAGAAATAAATCATACCCATATTGGTAGTTTGGGTAACTTAGGAATAGAACTCATGACCAAACGATTAGAAAAATTGAAAATTCAGTAGACATGGAAATAACAGTAAAAAGAATAGATGACGCCTATAAGATGGAGGCGACAAATGAAACTGGAGAAATCTTACACATAGATGGCAGCAAGGCACTTGGTGCCAGCGAGTCAGCATTTAGACCTATGCAGTTATTACTCACCAGTTTAGGAGGGTGCAGTGCAATCGATATCATTAATGTATTAACCAGAGGTCGCCAGCGCATCGATTCCTTTGAAATGAGGTTGACAGGCGATCGAGTTGAGGGTACACCTTCGCCATTCGCGACCATGCAAGTTCATTTTATACTGAAGGGTAAGATCAAGGAAGAGAAGTTGATAAAGGCTATAGAGCTGGCAGAGACTAAGTATTGCTCTGTGTACTTCTCACTTAATCCAGAGATAGATATCAGATATAGCTATGATCTCGATTCAGTAGAATAGTTCATCTTTGCGCCTCGAGCCATTCTTAACGTCATCAATGAAGGATAGCAGCAAAAGCATAAGGATCCAAACGGATCGAACTGAATATCGAGAACATAGTGCTCCACTATTTCTCACCTCAAGCTTTATGTACCATGATGCGGAGCATGCTGCAATGATGTTCAGAGGAGAGGGAGAAGGAAATATTTACTCTCGCTTTACCAACCCAAACACTACTGAGCTTATCAATAAGGTGTGTGCCTTGGAGGAGGCTGAATCTGGTGTTGCTACTGCTTCTGGCATGTCAGCGATCTTTAATACGCTGGTTGCTCATCTTGTGGCTGGTGATGAAGTAGTTGCCTCTAATTCATTATTCGGAAACACAACCTATATCTTAAAACACATCTTACCCAATTGGGGTATCAGTTGCAAGTTTGTTAGCTTGACTGATCAGGAAGGATGGAAAGCTTCCATAACCGCTAAGACTAAGATGGTCATAATCGAGACGCCATCCAATCCTGGGCTTGAGCTGGTGGATATTGCATGGCTCAGTGGTCTGTGCAAAACGCACAATGCCATATTTGCTGTAGATAACTGCTTTGCCACTCCCATACTTCAAAAACCAATGTTACTCGGAGCAGATCTCAGCATACATAGTGCAACAAAGTGGATGGATGGCCAAGGAAGAGTCCTTGGTGGACTTGTCGTCGGTCACGAGCGCTATGTCACGCCAATAAATGACTTCCTTCGTAGAACTGGACCATGTATGAGCCCATTCAATGCCTGGGTACTTTCGAAAAGCATAGAAACACTTGAACTAAGGATGGAAAAACACTGTGACAACGCATTACAGTTATCACAATATCTGTCAGACCACGACCAAGTGAATAGTGTCGTGTATCCTTGGCTGCTCAATCATCCACAGCATGAACTGGCTAAAAAGCAGATGACCATGGGTGGCGGTATTGTAACCTGCCACCTAAAGGGTACTCAAGATGAGTGTTTTCAGTTTATCAATAAACTGAAGATGTTGAGCCTTACAGCTAATCTGGGTGATAGTAGGACGATTATCACGCACCCAGCTACTACTACCCACTCTAAGTTGGGCCCTCAGGATCAGCTTAAGGCAGGTATTACACCTACGACCCTCCGCATCTCTGTGGGCTTAGAACACATAGAGGATATTATTTCGGATATTGCGCAGGCTTTATAATTACACCTTTTAATATTGGAAACTCTTAGCTACACATTCACTGAAGAATATGTACTGGACTCTGGCCAGAAAGTGACTGACATTCCTATAAGCTATAGTGCTGTAGGACAGCTCAATACTGACCGTTCCAATGTCATCTTAGTGTGTCACGCTCTGACCGCCAATAGTGAAGTTGACGATTGGTGGAGTGGCCTCTATGGTTACGACAACGTATTAGATCCAGAGCAGAATTACATCATCTGCATCAATAATATGGGTTCTCCATATGGCAGTTGGTCGCCTAATAGTGTAAACCCCGATACAGGTAAGAGTTACGGAATGGATTTTCCATTTTTTACACTCAGAGATACCGCACGACTTCATATTGCATTACTAGATAAGCTTGGCATTACGCAGATAGATCTACTTATAGGAGGGTCATGTGGTGGAAATATCGCTCAAGAGATAGCATTTATGATGGGCAGTTCTATCAGGCAACTCGTGCTCATGTGTTGCTCAGCTAAAGAAAGCCCTTGGGTGATCAGCATTCATGAAAGTCAACGGATAGCACTACGTGCTGATCAAACTTTCGGGATTGATCCAGAAGGTGGTAAGGGAGGCATACGTGGCGCCCGTGCCTTTGCACTACCTTTTTATAGGTCGCATGCAGCATTCATAATAAGGCAGTCAGAAGATGATGACTCTGTGATCAATGACTTTAAAGCAGCGTCCTATGTCAGATACCAAGGCCAAAAATTCGTAGATCGCTATAATCCTTATTGCTACTATCATCAACTTAATGCATTAGACACACATAATATCGGTCGTGGTAGAGGTGGCATCCCCACTGCACTTGCTGGCATATCGGCACAATCACTGTGTATTGGTTTTAGCTCCGATCTGTTGATACCGATCACTGAACAGCATTATTTAGTACAACATATCCCTGATGCTCAATATGGCGAGATCGAAACAGACTTCGGTCACGACGCCTTCCTTATAGAAACTGAAGCGCTGAAATCCCTTATTCTTCGTTTTAGAAGAGAAATTTAATGCACCATGATAGCCTTATGTGAATATAGTCGCCTCAAAGTATTTAAAGAAACTAAGCATGGTTACTTCCTAGAGGATGGCGATGGTGATGAGGTTTTATTGCCATTTAGATCGGCACCTGACGATCTTGAAATAGACAGCCGTATAGAGATATTTACTTATCTCGACAATCAGGGTCGCATGATTGCAACTACTAAAAATCCCAAGGTTGAACTATATCAATTTGCTGTATTAAAGTGCATAGAGTTGGCTCCATTTGGGGCTTTTATGGATTGGGGCTTAGAGCGAGACTTACTTGTGCCAAACAGTGAAATGGCTGAGCAAATATTGCCAGGCTCCTACTATATCACTTACTTCTATCTCGACAATGATGACAGACCGACTGGCTCTACGCATATCGAGCGCATCCTCGATAGGAACAATATCGAACTACAAGAAAAAGAAGAGGTAGATATACTCATCTGGGAAGAAACAAGATTGGGCTTCAAGGTCATCATAAACCATCTCTACGAGGGCCTCATCTATCACAACGAAATCTTCAAGAATGTCTTTGAAGGAAAGCCGATGAAAGGCTACGTCAAGAAGATCCGAGAAGACAACAGGATAGATATCTCTCTCGAACCAATAGGATATAAGCGAGTAGTTAATAATCACAACGATAAGGTTCTTGTTGCAATCGAGGATGCAGGTGGATTCTTACCTCTCCATGACAAGTCCAATCCTGAAGATATCAAGGAGCTACTCAAGATGAGCAAGAAAGCGTTTAAAAAAGCCGTAGGTGCGCTTTATAAACAACGCATGATTACGATTGAAGAAGGCGGAATACGGCGGGTAAACTAATTGATCAGAAGTTTTTCTATTTTGATAGATATAATATGCTATCATGCTAATCAAAAAATTGCGATTTATTCTTGCTTCTCTAGTATGTCTGCTATGTGTCACAATTTCATTCACACAAAGTTCTATCCTCCAACTTGTACCTGATACAAAACATGATTATACGGACGGAATTACTCAAGACAAACTTCATAAGTTTGGTCACTTGTTTCGGACTGATCCTGATCAGGCTAAATCTTTCACTAAGTTCAATAGGAATCGCAAGATCCAGCGTTGGGTAAATTATATCTCAGGAACAATAGTTGGTGTAGGGCTTGTAGATGGATTTAGAGATATAGAACAAGGTGGCCGTGTTTTCACAAGCCGGTTCGGTGTCCAACTACGGAATGCCTTCTTGGTCAGTGGGATAGGAAATGTGATTGCTGGTAGCTATAAGAAAAAAGCTAAGCAACAGCTTCTGATGACTGAATTCTATCATCCAAATCTAGATGACTTGGAATATGTCATTGTGGATCCTACCATATCCGTTGGACTCAGTCAAATCTCAAAAAATAAATTTGTGGCAGATGGTCAGACTGGTCGCCTTCATGATTTTGGACATCTTTTCAAAAACCACGAGCAACTAAAGGAAGACTATGATTTATTTAATAGTCATAGAGAAAAACAGGTTGCTGGCAATACTATAGCTGTCAGCATAGCAGGTATTGGCATACTGGGTGGTGCGCTCTTATTAGGGTCTGGGGATGATGATATAAGCACTGACATCCTAGGTGCATTAACCATAATAGGAGGCCTAGGTATAGGAGGCCTCACTGCTCTTATAGTCAATGCAAAACATGGGTCTGAAAAAGCAGGGCACAGATCACGATTGTTGGCTCAGATAGACCCCTCAATGGTGCACTTAAAACCTAAAGCAACTTCACTCAATATTGCCTTTACTCAAAACGGATTGGGCTTAGTCTATCAGTTCTAAATTCTCAAAATAAGTTTGCATCTTAGAAGCCAAACTTTATAGGAAATGAGTTGGATCATAGATTTCTTGATTTGTGCAGGAGCTTTCCTTCTTGGAGCACAAGTCCTCCGTGGCGTCAAGGTGGACAGCTATGTCCAAGCGCTAGTAGTTGTTGTGGTTGTGGCAATCCTAGATATGACGCTTGGCACGGTACTTAAGATTGTTACTCTTGGGATACTCTCGTTTAGTGTGTTCAACTGGTTCCTCAATGCCATATTGATTCAGGTAGCGGATTGGTTCCTTCCTGAATTTAAAGTGGATAATTTCTGGTGGGCACTGGGATTAGCCGCTTTTGTGAGTGCCGCCACTGGAGTTGCGGGATATTTTATTTGATCTAACACTTAAAAATCCAGCTCGATAGTATCTCCCGGCTTGAGGGCATCTTCCGAATCAGTCTGATTATCGGCTTCCTTCTTATTGGCTACTTTCTTAGGATCATCTTCGATTGATTTCTTCGCTTCTGCTACTGAATGGCCTTTAGCGGAGAGCGCCTTTAATTCTCCTAGCTTGTTGCCCATCGCCTTCCAGCACTTGACGTCGATAAAGTCTGCCATATTCGGCTCTACCTCATGACGCTTGCCACCTGTTTTATAGATGTATGTGACAATAGGAGCATGTGCAGCAGTTGCATAAAACAACTTGGACCCGCCTGACTCCGATATAAACTTGAAGCGCTCATTAAAGGTATTCGTCTCAATATTGAAAATGGCTTTACCATAGACCAGCCTTTATCTCCTACCCAATGAATGGCCGAGATGGCTGATCGCTATTAACCGTGCTAACTTCGACCAGAGACAATTCATTCTTATCGGCTCCCTATAAAAACAATCTTCTCATTTAAAAAAAGCTCTTTATTTCTATCAAATAGTTGCAAAATGTAACTGCCGTTTGCCAAACCCACCAAATTTAATCTGTCTGATTGGAAGGATCCATTTTGGACCAGTCTACCCATGTTATCGTATATCCGATAAGAATCTACTTCTTGAGTATCAGATCCTGTCAACGTTATAAAGTCAAAAGATGGAATTGGTCCCAACTCTATATCGCTTAGTTTCAAATCATTTGTTGAGGTAGATAGTGGTCTGTTTTCAAAGAAAAGAAAGTCTTCGCTGTCATGATTCAGGTATAAAATATCCAAATCTCCGTCTGAATCGAAATCACACAAAGTAAAATTGTTAGTAGTGTGACTAAGTGCAATGAAGTGATTTTGAGGATAAATGTAATCCGTACCTCCAGATCTATTCGCGACCTCAAGTTCTATAAAAGAACCATTGCCATCATTTTCACCATAGTAAATTTCATTCAAAGCTCCTACTCCGATAATATCGGGTAAGCCATCCATATTCAAAAGACCCTTACTCTATCTAATCTAATTAAAGATGACTCTGACAGCGTATTTCACCTTTTTGATGGAACCGCATCTCCAGGAATGTCTGGAGGTCCAATTTTTGTCTACAATAACGAGATCAAAGGGTGGGAAATCGTTTCAATACTTTCTGGTGGGCTCATTGATAATTATGTTAAAACCGATGTTGACACATCAATTCATGTCGGATCTGGTTCTGGGTTCTGTTACGGTATCTCACCAACCTATTTACTCCGTGACTAAACTCCGTCAAAAATGATGATGGGCGTTTACTGCCACATCCCTCTACCCTGCTCTCGTGCCTGTCGCTGTGCGGCTGTAAATCGTTCTACATACTTAATGTTAGGCGGATAGGTGGCTACTTGTGCCCAGTCTGCTTGGAGTATGAGCTCGTTAAGCATACGGCCATCCTCGAGATAGACATATACGAGGTGCCTACCCCACTTGTCGGCTTGTTGGATGTCGTACTCTACAAATACTGTTTGATCAGCTATAAGACTGGTGGTATAGGCTGTGGCCTCATATGTATTACTCTGGACAATCATCGATATTGGCCTCTAAAGAGCTCCCCTGATCTAAAGTGAAACCCATCGTCAAGAGAATGGAGTTAGCAGACTGGAAGAATGCTACAGCACTATCGCCGATGGTTGCGCCCGATTGTAGAATTTCATTGGCTTTGAAATTGTTATGTTGCGACTCAGCTAACATAGCATCCGTTATCTCTATAAAATCGGGGCAATACTCACGTCTTATATCAAAATAGAAGGAATCCTGAGTATATGGAGTTCGATTAGCTATGGTAATGTAATACTGTTTGCCTGCATGAGCAAAGAATGAATTAACGTCACCTGATCCAAATCTCAGGCATCGATATAAGTCTATATCCATACAGTCGTTTTCATATATGGCATATTTCAAATTTTGATTAGGTTGATAATCTAATGAAACGGTGACCAAATCGTCTCGACCATCAACCTGATACCATAGGACCGAATCGCTCATACATTCTGAATCATCAGATATGATAGGTATATGAATTGTAGAGCCAGATATGATAGTATCGTTGGATATCTCAACGGCGGTCTCACAAGAATAATTACATGGTGTATCTACACAGGCGACCTCCTGATTTACTTTTAAATGCTTCAGGTAGCCTACAAAATCAGAATCAAAGTCAAACTGAACAATCTGAGAAAGATTGCCAGAAGCTACATCAAGTGCAGATAAAGTAGTATCAGTCCGTATAAAAAGCTGCTTTGACCTCTCGTCTAAGTCAATACCATACCCGTTGGTAAAGGATAGATTGGTAATCTGAGTGTTGGTACCCATATCTATGTCATATAGATTGACCGTATTAGTTATCTCGTTAGTCCAATAAATCCCATCAATAGCACTATCATACGTGATATACAATTGAAAACTTAGTTCTGTAAATTCATTCATCACTGATGGACTGTTGAGACTGGACGAGTATAATCCTATAGAACCCTGTTGTGTAAAATAGATTTTATCATTCTCCTTATCAAGACTTAATTCTCGGACATTGAATAGGTTATCTAATAGTACCTCATGGGTACTGCCATCCAAAGTAGATTTATAGATTCGATCACCATTGAACTCGTCTGAAACCCAATAGATTACACCGTTTTCACTATCTAACTCGATATCAAAGATGTTAAGTGACCTCAATGAGGTTGCATTAAAAACATCAAATACTACGCTAATATTAGATCCATCATAATCGGCGTTATATACTTTTTTAGAAGCATTATCTAACCAGTATATCTTTTGATTTATGGTGTCAATATCGATTCCTCTTGGCAAACCATGAGATGATAAAAAAGAAGAAAACTTCTGTAGACTAATTCTATTAGAGGTTTTATAAACATCAATCTCATAAAGCCCTAATCCGGCAAAACTGCATCCACTATAATAAGTATTAGAATGAATGAACGTTGAATTGAATAGTGGAGATTCAATAGTAACGTGGATTCCAAATGAGCTATCGTCATTTAGATCTTGAACTATATAATTATTTTGATTCTTACGAGTGTAATGTATCTGATCAAGCGTATAGTCTATGGAAAAATATTGATTAAAAAAACCGTCACTATTAAACTCCGCATAGATAGTATCTCTCTCGTTTGTTGATAGATCTAATCCCTCTATATAATTATGGGTTGCTATGCTATTGGTCAGTTCTATTGAAGCGAAGTAGAGCTTATTCTGAGTGAAGTCATAGGCTGCTTGTGAGATGAACCTCTGAGTATCGAAAAGATCTAATGTATCTATTTGGCCTGAATTATTATGTACAAAAGGAATCTTTGACAACAGGACAAACCGTGAATACCAAAATGTCTGGTTATTGATAAAGTCAAAAACGACGTTACGAAAGTCTCCAGGATTATCCACTCCCTTGACCAATTCATCAGTAGATAAGTTATAATACTCAGACGATCGAAGGGAGGCGTTGTACCATGCTAAACGGTTGTGGACGTAATCGTAATATAAATCAGATATGGAGCCACTTGTCTTGATTATAGAGCTAAATACTTTAGTATCTAAATCATAGCTGTAAATCTCTCGATCATAGCGGACCGTATAAATTAAGTTATGTGAAGAGTCGTATACAATCTCATCAAAATTATATCCATCATTCCTTACCACAGTATCCAATTGTGAGTCGTCAAGATTATATCTCATTACTCCGACACTTGGAACGGTTAAGTAAACATAGTCTTGCGAAAACCCATTAAGGGCTATACAAAACAGATACGGCAGCAGGAAATACCTGCGGCATAACAATCTGTTATATGTATTGCTCTGGACAGTCATCGATATTAGGTTCTATTGAGGCTCCCCTGATTTAAGTTAAAACCTTCTACCAACAGAATGGAGTTAGCATACTGAAAGCGTACCATCGAACTGTCACCTATTGATGTGTCTGATAGTAAAATATTATCTGACTTATAATTATGAAGTTGTGACTCCGCTATCATTGGGTCTGTTATGTAATGCTCACTTATCATAATGAGTATTTCGAATAGTGACTTTTGTCTTAATAATCCAATGCATATGAAGTTAGTTCTATGTACTAATAATTACCTTGATCAAAATCATCCAATAAGATGATAATAAATCAATGTATTGGCCTCGGTAATACTATCCCCTCCACATTCCCCTACCCTGTTCTCGTGCTTGTCGCTGAGCGGCTGTAAATCGTTCCACATGCTTGACATTGGGCGGATAGGTAGCGACCTGAGCCCAGCCTGCTTGGAGGATAAGCTCGTTAAGCATACGGCCATCCTGCAGATAGACATATACAAGTTGTCTACCCCACTTGTCGGCTTGTTGTATGTCGTACTCTACAAATACTGTTTGATCAGCTATAAGACTGGTGGTATAGGCTGTAGCCTCCTGATTGAAGGGTTCTGCAGGTCTGCCAAAGTTGAATTCCTCCGGACAGTCAAATCCTATGGGTCTGAACTTGATGTTCTCTCCAGATACATCCTTGGCCCAAAAGGTATCGCCGTCTGATATCTTAGTTACTGTGACAGGGATGAGGTCCTGAGCAGTTAGACTGAGTTGACATATGAGTAAGAGGATCAGTAAACGCATGAGGTATGTAGAGCAAGGAGCATGCCATGTTGTTTAATTGTGTATACATCTATACAACATGATGTAATATTGTTATCTCTTTAGTGATGTCAGCTGTATTAGAAGTGGTTCATATGGGCCTATAAAACATGGTTTTTTGAAAGGCCGCCCAGATCAATCGCTCTGGTGTTGTGGATGGATCCTCATATAGAATCTGACTCTCGGTATTGATCTGTATCTGATTTAATCCAGACTGAACGTCAAGGAAGTTGAGCTTGTAAATCATAGCATCATCGGTGATCTGAGTAATTACCAGGTCTACCCGATAATGATCTTGGCCATAAGTTAACGTATAAGTTCCTTGATCGATAAGTTGCTCCTGATGGTGCCACGTTAGCCAAGTAGTACTGTATAGTTCGCTCGATATTTTGGTAATGGTCTCTATCATTGGTATATATGATCTACTAGCGGGGTTACTTAGCGCTCCTCTCCCCTATCTATAATCGGTCTGCTCGATGCGTTGAATCTATGGTATTGCTAATCAACGTTATAGCTAGCGGTATAAGTATTGGGGAAAGCTAAGGGGTACGAAATGTCCACTGATACTATGAATACATGACCATAATATCTACTGTTTGAAGACATCTTATGAGGAGTAATTTAGGTAGATCTACACAAGAAAAAATCAAGTCGTTTAATCCTCGCACATATATGACTTACAAAAACCGTTACGTTGTGTGTCTTCTTGTCATAATTGATCAAGGACATATAGAATACTCACTTAAGGAAGCAGCTACCCCAACAGGTTTGTTCTCTACACAAATTATTGGGTTATCAGAGACGTTAATACTATTCAAACTATTAGGTAAACTATCTATGGTTAGTATAGAGTTATTGTTTAGCCATAAAACTGCCAAATGAGTAAAATCAATTAAGGACGGCATTTCTTTTAGACCTCCACGTTGGATATTTAAATGATCTAAATTATCTCTATAATTGGGTAGCTGGGGAAATGAATCAATACACTGATAAGTTAAGGAATAATAGTGTAACGAGTCAGGGATAGTATAGTTATGGGTTAATTTATGGCAAAAATTTGTGGATGTACCTGTAAATTCTCCTACTCGAAATAAATGAACATAGTCCATTTGATTTGGTAGGTCTGGTAACGATCTCAATGCATAACATAATTGAAGATGAAGACTATCCAAAGACTCAGGTAAATTTTCTATTTGAGACAATGTAGGACAAGATATACATGATAAATCTCTAAGAGTATTTGGTAATAGAGGTAAATATGTAAGATTCGAATTTCCGTTTAAATAAAGCCTCTTTAGACTAATCATATACCTGATTCCGTCAAGATTTCGTACATCTAAATTGGACAGATTCAATTCCTCAACTGTATTGGCAGTTGCTGTAATGAGAGAATCACCATCCATAACCGCAGGATATGCAACCTGTAGATACTGCCTAAACCGTTCATCAAGGATATAGTATCGGCTATTTGCACTCTCTGTCAGTTCACAAACCTCAGCATCAGGGCAGATAGGATAATCCTTTAATTGGCTATATACTCCAGGAGGTATATTGGAAACACAAAAGATTGTATTACTAAACTGTATTTCTTCTAATCCTATAGGTAAGGCAGGTAGCTTGCTATATGTACCATAAATACTTAGTTCTGTCAGATTCGTAAATGTGCAGAGGCTGGGAATACTATCAAGATTGTAACCGAGGTTTAAATATTTAAGATTGGAAGTATTCAATGGTAATTCAGGAAAGTCATAAGATCCAAAACTTTCCCAAGAAAAAACCTCACAGTTTTCAGGAATCTTATTAACCTCGAAATGTGCAAATTGAGAATTGAATGTCTGAATAGTCTCTGGCAGGTTTATCGTTTCTCTATTATTAATATCATCAAGTCGTAAATATGTTAAGAATGGAGGAAGAGGAGGTAAAGAAATCGAGTCAGTGAAACTACCTGAACCACTGATATACAGACTATCTATTGTAGTAGGGAATCCTGGTATAACCTTAAGTTCAGTACATCTACATTCTAAATAAGTTAAGTCTTCGGAAAGGAACGGAATTGATACATAATCGCCCCTCAACTTTAAGAATTGAAGTTCAGTCATAAACTGAATACCATCGAGATTTGAGGCATTTTGGGTAAAGTCTATTCTGGTTATAGTTGTCCCCATAGCTATTATGAGAGAGTCCCCATCCATAACATCTGGATAAATAGTCTGCAAGTAAGATCTGAATAGTGGATCTGGAATGAAGTATCTACCATTTGCACTTGCAACGCCTGAAGCCGATTCTAAGAAGGTTAGATTTATCTCATCCGAACTGGTAGAGCACTCATTGCTATGCTGCCATCTCAATGTATATGATTCTCCTTGAGATCCAGTGAACGATGTATTAGGATCTGTTGGATCAGTTAATAAGCCACCATCGCCAGCAATGATCGTCCATCTTCCTTCAGAATCCATTTGAGGATCATTGGCATATAGGTTAATAGTCATTAGGGGAATAGCTAATGAATCTTTACCAGCATCGGCAACAGAGGTCATAATATTGTCTGCAATAGAGATATTAAGTTGATCAAAAGAACCACTGCCATTAGGATTAGATACGTTCCATTGGAGCAGATATTCTTCTCCCTCAACGCCAATGAATTGGGCATTTGGAGACGTGGAGTTAATAAAACTTCCTCCATCTCCTATTAGTATGATCCATTGACCTGTGGTGCCTGCTGATAGAGCTTGTGCTGATAAGTTAAAAATCGTAACACAGGCATTGAGAATGTCTGCTCCAGCATTAGCAAACGCATTACCGCTATTAGCAGAACTAATGCCTGGTATTAGTACCCAATTTCCTTCTGAAATGTGTAGGGTGTCACCAGCTTGAGAGACACTTAGGTTTTGAACATCTAATTGAATGCCTGTGATTTTAGATCCATTACCTTTGAGTGAATCAGCCTTGATTATTTCGGCTTCAATTGTTCCTTGAGTACAGATGATTGTAGTCAATAGTAATAGGCTACTAAGTAGTAAGTATCTCATTGCTCCCATGTTGATTTAAATACCTTATCAAGTTATGGTTTGTTAAACATTGTGTAAGCCTAACTTCCTGATTTTAACTTTTATTGACAATTGGATCTTATTAAATGTCTTATTGTCTATACAACTTGTTGTTCATACATATGGATTGTCTCGGAGAGTTATCAATATCAAAGAGATTCTCAAGATTCCAGAATGAAACATGGATGGTTCGCATATCATATCCTTTAGCCTGCTCTTGAGATAGGAACCTTATTGACGAGTTTGTCACCACTAATCTCTATTGAGAAGAAACAGAAGTTCTTGTTCTGGAAACCTGATATTGAGCATTTTCAATAGATCATCCTTGCTATCATATTCTTTGCGCACCTTGCTACCAAAACCATCATCTGAATATTCTATCATGTATCGTTCATCCTGTATTGCATAGACATAGATTGTCCACTTATCTTTTTGAAGCGTCTGGAGGAACTGCATTTATCATTATTTTAGTTTAAATCACTAACATGATTCAAAATGAAAAATATTCTTTTTACTGTCATCACTCTATTATTTGCAATTAGTTGTTTTGGTCAAACTTTCCCAGAGAACGGAGTAAAAATCTATCGACTGTTTCCTACAGATAATGTATGGACATTTATAAAGCTAAATACTCGCAATGGCCTAATGAAGCAAGTACAATTTTCAATGGAAGACCAGAGCTTTGAATCATCATTAAACACAATTAAGCTGGTAGAGGCATTTGAAGAAGCTGACAATAGGTTCACGCTCTACAAAACTCAAAATATTTGGACTTTTATACTACTTGATCAAATTGATGGAAGAACATGGCAAGTACAATGGTCAACTGATTACGAGCAAAGAGGAATAATCCCTATTGAACGGTATTAAGCACCGTCGCACCATCTCCAAGTAAGATATGATAGTGAGTATTATAGTTGATATGATCCAAGATCTCTTTAGCTGGATCGTAGATTAAACTAAATCAATCGTCACATTACTTTATTAACTGTCTTATTGTTTATACAACTTGTTGTTCACAAAACTCGATTGTATCGGTGAGTTATCTATATGGGAGAGATTCTCAAGATTCCAGAATGAAACATGGATGGTTCGTATATAATATCCTTTAACCTGCTCTTGAGATAGGACATTGATGGCTTACCCTAAGTAGTAATTACCACTCTTCAATGATGAGTATCCCAAATTAAATGTATAAACGTATGTACATCATGTTGTATAATTGAGAAAAAGCACACAGTCATGACCATTGAAAACATTAGGGCTTATATCAATTCAAAATTAAAGCTCACTGCTAAGACCGGAGAATTACCAGAGCTCATCAATGTATTCATGCTGATGCGATTCATAGGTATTACGGCAATCCTATTACCGATCATAGTGCATGGCTGGTACTTCGTAACAACAGGGCAAATGACTCCACTGGGGTCAGTCAGTGAATATTATCATACCAGCGGCCGGGATATATTCGTAGGCCTACTATGTGCTATAGGCGTGTTCATGATCGTCTACAAGGGTTTTGCCAATTTGGATAATATCGTGTCCACAATCGGGGGTATATCGGCTATAGGCATAGCTTTCTGCCCTACTGGGTGTGAAGGACTGTATAGCTACTGCAAAGAGTTGTGCGGAGCTAATTGGTGCGATAAACAGACCGTGTTACATTTTGTCTTTGCAGCGATACTCTTCACTATGTTAGCGGTGTTCTGCTTTTATCTATTCACTAATCGTACAGATAAGACTGATCGGAGTTACGATTATAACCCTCTGTATCGTAGAAGCGGTTGGATCATTATCGCCTGTATGATTCTAATATTCGTCTATTCGAAGCTTCTTGGATCAGATACGAAAGAAGGTTTGGCATTCTTTAGGCCAATATTCTGGTTAGAAGCTATAGGGCTTATGACATTTGGCTTCTCATGGCTCACTAAAGCACACTGGTTGAAAAATGTACAGATGCCCATTGTGAGGGCAAAAGAATGAATTGAGAATTGAGCATACTGAGTAATTAGCCTATGCGGTGTTGATACATCTTGTTGTATGGTTGTATCGACAGGGCGTAACCGAACTGTTTTCTTGTTTATAAGAGAGTCAAACTCTAAAGTCGCGGATTTATACGTAAAGTCGCCAAAAGTCTCTCAGCGCTCAAATAAAGCAGCAACATGTGGGATTAGGGATTGATATTAGGGTGTACTTGAGGTGACAAGTAATGAATTATCGTTTACAACTGTTTGTTTATACAACAAGTTGTTTTGTTGTTCTCCTGAAATTGATATCCATTCCTTTGCAGGATACTCCTAGTTCACTGTTGATTCGACTCCACCCTATCAGGCTGATGGTGAATGCGTATTGTGTAATTCGTTTAGTTATATGGGTCATCACACCTGATCGATTCATTGATTGAGCATGATGCTCAGGATACGTGCGCTACAAGAGGCCATATATACATCTTGTTGTATGGTTGTAGTTTCGATAATGACAAGAAATCCTATCCAACCGTATGTATTCCTTCCTTTTCATATTTTGAAATTCTTCTCTTAGCATCTAAACTGATATGCGACGAAACCTCATTAAAGGTTGTATCAAAGCCGTTGTACTTCAATTCAATCTGACCTTTTACATATTCTGCTTCAACACTAATTTCGAAGTCAAGCTTTAAAAACTTATGAGTTACATCAAATATTATAGTCAGCTTATCACTGTCAGGTTCGTTAGGCGAATTAACATGAAAAACGCCATCTCTACTCGCTTCATTAGACGCCTCCAAGCTAGTCCATTGAGGACATAAAACCTTCTTAAGAATAAGAGTGAATGACCGATTCATAAGGAATAAATGGTAACTACCACGTACTTTACTGTCATAGAAATGCTCTGGAGTCCCTTGCACAATACTTGGCTGAAAATAATTTCGCTTATCGTCATTGAGGAAATACTCCATTGACTCTATATGAATCAATTGATTAATAATGTCCTTGCCTTCATTCCCTTTTTGACCTTCGTATAAGATCTTAAGAGCTGCCAGTCTATTTGCAGAATTTAATGCAAGCTGACTATCATTCTGTGCGTTAGCCATTTTCTCATATTGCTTTCGAGATTCTGTCAATTCTCTGCTCTGCATTAGAAGGGTTATGATCATGCCCGCAAATGTTAAGGTAGACATTAGAGCAGTGAAGCCTCCAAACATATCACCAAATGATCCACGATGCTCGTCTTCTACAAGTGAGATTCCATACAAGTAAAGAAGAACTATCATCAATAGAGAAACTACTATAAACAATATAATATACTTTCTACCCGACGACTCTTTCATAGTAGTTCTTATCATAATTGGAGCTGTTTAGGAATCTTCATAACACCAAACCTAAGCCATTTATATTAAAATTATCCAGATGTGTTTTTAATTAGTTGTATAATTGCATTATTGTATGGTTGTAACATTGTAAACACAAGTAAATGCCCATAATCATTGCCGTAGCCCATCAGAAAGGTGGAGTAGGGAAGTCAACAATCGCCGCCAACCTGGCTGCATACTTCAGAACGCAAGGAGCTAATAGCGCTATCGTAGATGCGGATATCCAGGGTTCTATCACGAATCTCGTAGAGACCTATGGGGAGGACAATCTATATGGTAGTATCAAACTGGTTCCACGTAATGAGTATAAAGAGTTTACTGACCTACAGCGACGAGAAGAAGACATACTCTTCATAGATACACCACCATACCTCTCAACAGATCTCGATGAGATATTCTTAATATCAGATTATGTGTTAGTCCCTACCAAGATTAGTCCGCTCGATATGTTAGCAATAGAAGCAACATTAGAACTACTGGATAATGTGAAAAAGCAAAAGCCCGAACTCATAGTAGGCGTTGTCATCAATCTGGTCAATCAATCAGAGGGATTCTTAGGGAAAATCAAAGAATACCTCAAAAGTAGGGGAGCCGTTGTACAGGGAACGGTGATTGTGAAAAGAACTGAATTTCAGAGAAGCTTCTTGACAGGGAGCATATTCGAATCGAAGGATGAGAAAGCTAAAAAAGAAATCAGCTTATTAGCTGAAGAAATCCTGCAAACTATAGAAGAACATAAATCAGTATCTACAACATAATGTATACACATCATGTTGTATAATTGTATAAACATTATAATATGAGTAGCTTACAAGATCGTCTCAGTCGCATATCAAGCAGTACTGCAGCTAAAGAGGTAAAACAGCAAAGAACCATAATCCGAGAACCCGCTGTTACTAAAAAACCAGGACCCAAGAATACTTGGAAAGATCCCAAAGCTAATTATGTCCGACTATATACTCAACTCCAAGAAGCTGACAGAAATCTCCTCAAAAGGGAAGTCGTAGGTGGTGCCTTAGGACAATTTGAAAGTGTGGATCACTTCATCAATGAAGCTATCATTCGCATGCTTAAAGAGCATGGCTTAGAGAGTACGCAGGGAAGTACGGTGGGGTAATTAGTGGCAAGTAGAAAGTGGCGAGCAACATCCCACTTAGTCTCATACAGTACCTCATTGCATTAGTAACGAGTAGAAAGTACCGAGTTACGAGAGTCATCCCATTTGGCTTCGTAAAGGACTTCGTTTTTTCTTTTCAGCAACTCCATTTGTGCGGACTTGATATTCGCTCTGGCGATAGTGATCGACTTCTTAGCAGTGAGATATTCTGAAGGTTTGATGATGTTTTCCTGGTATTTGTGTTCTGTGATGGCGTAGAGCTGCTCATCGATGGCCATTGTCTCATTATCCGTTTTGATCTGCTCCCAATCTATCATGTAATCCTGATACAACTGCCGCAGCTTGTAAAGGCGATCCGTAATCAGGATCTCATAAGTCAGATAGATCGATTCTCGATCCATACGGCGTTTCTTTTTTTGCTCCTTGCGATCCAGTATCTGCAGCGGTGACCAAGAGAGAGCAGGGCGCGGATCTCCGCTTGGAGTGTATGCGACACCGACACCAGGTAATATGTCCTGCCAGTCTGCGGACTTGACTTCGTCAAACCGTCGGATCTGAGCGTCTCGCTCGATCTCGATGAATGTGGTTAAGGTGGATTCGAGGTCTGATAAGGGTGGGAGATAAAGGTCTTGGGAATATGAGAATCGAGTGCCGAGTAGGAGAGTAGCGAGTAGGAGAATGGTGAGTGTTGAGTAGCGAGTGAATGTCATGATGGATTCTTTTTAATATGCTTGCCTATGGCGAACATGATGCGGTCTATCATGAATCTACGTTCAGGAGTATTAGCAACCTTTTTAAACCATTGAATGTACGCTTCAACAAGTTTTGCCCCCTCAGAAGATTGACTGATGCCGCTTTTCGTTAAGCCCCTTTGAGTCTCAGTATAGACAGCAAATGCCCTTAGGACATTGATATCAATGATAGGCTCCTCATTATCACTTAGGTGCTTACCAAATTGATGGAATACTATACCACTTCGCTTATCATTAAGTGAAGTACTTCCCGATATGCCCTCGATAATATGTCTCACTTTGGATAAATCCCCTTGCTTCCACAGAAAAGCATATAATAGCTTCTCCACTGGGGTTTTCATCTCAGCAAACGAGAGGAACCCGCTATCATCGATTAAATCACCAAGGTCGTTCGAATCAATGGAGATGCTGAGTTTTGGGTATTTATCTTCAGCTTGAGTTAAGTGCTCCTCAAGCAGGTTAAATCCAGGAAATGTCTTAGCTACTTTCCCCTCATCCAGAGAATCATAAACTTTTTCGTAATCGAATGTCATAATACTTTTCCATTAATTAACAATCTCTCATAGCTACCTGACAAAGTCAACGGCTCACGCTCAGCCGCTTTCAGGGCTTTTTGGTAGTTCTGTGCGTCTTTCTGCTGTAAGGCTCTGATATCGCCCTGTAGGCGGTTCATCTTTTGATCTATAGATGCTGGTGGAGTGGGGCGCTTGAGTTTGGAGAACTCAATCATCAGGAGTTCTTTCTTGATGTGGTCGGTCTCTTGTTGCATTTCCTGCTCCAACCGATTATAGTTATCAAGCTCTGAATAAAATGCCTCCGTCGCCTGGCGGTGTATCGTACGATACATATTGATTTCTTCTCGTTTAGATTGGATGGATGGGTTGATGACATACTGAACTACGGTAGAGTCGGGGATCTCTCGAAGAATGAGATGGTTTGCGTAGTCGAGGCTCAGCTTGCGCTTCTTATGCTCGATGCCAGCATCGATGTATAGGAACTGATCTGATCCCTGCAGCTCAAATCTGGTGTACTTACCCTGCCTGAATAGGGCATGGACGCTATCTATTGATAGGTCATGAAACTGGCCCTGCTCATAGCTGTGTCTCATCCTGGTATGCTTAGGATAGATGTCTCTAATCATCTGACCCTCAGCAGGGTAGGACTCGAATTGTTTCTTTTTGGTGATGATGGTGATATCACTGCCTGACACCTCCAGACACAGGCCGGTATGTTGTGATAGCTCACTGCCATGCTGCACCGTAAAATCTACCAAGATCAGATCTTCCGACTTGTTGAACTCGCTAACGATATGCTTTAAGCTGCCAAATAGGCTGTTATACGAGGTCCAGAATCCATTAGCGAATAGGGGTTTCATGAATATTGCTGACACCATGAAAAAGCAGAATACGGCGGTCTCCTGCCGTATGCTGCTCGTCCTCAATCTCATCTCCGGATTACCGGGTAGGACACATGGATGTTTCTTGTAGGGGTAGAATAGCGGTACGCCCTGCACCGTCATCATATCAAAGATCAAATGACTCGCATAAGCCAACCCAAATACCTGTGCCGCCTTAATACTTGGAAAATAAGCACTCTGAAAGGCTGATATTAATGCTATTAGTGCTACCAATACAAATAGGCTATGGGTAATGGTTCGATGGCCGTACTTACGATTGATGACTTTAGCAATGGGATAGAACGCCTTGCCAATGATGCTTTTAGTGTGGTCGACATCGGGTAGGACGGATGCAAATAGGATGATGGGGATCAGTCTGTAGTCTTGGAGGATATTGATACCTCCTATTGCAGCAAAGATTCCTGTGAATGTAAAGCCGCCAACGATGTGATTTGGTGCTGTCATACCCAAAGGGTATAAAAGCAAAAATTGAGCCTGAGTTTATTTAATCGAAGATCCTGTCTTTACCTAACATGTCCTTGATAGCTTGATTGTGCATTTCTCTATTAATGCATAGATCTCCATTGCCAACAGCTGACTGCAATAATCTCACAACCTCATGTTTATCGGTATATGGTGCAGGCTTATTAGTAATTTTGATCAGTTCAAGGACTTCAAAAAGACGAGAAGACTTAATCAAATAAGTACCAGCTGGAACAAAATTGATCTCCTTTAATTCACAATCACCAGAAAATAGAATCAAGGAATAAAAAGGGATGTTTTTGAATTGAGATAGCTGACTCTTTAAGGCTTTTATATGACCATTATTCTGCTTAATTGGATTATAGAATCTATACTTCCTCTTACCATATGCAAGTACTTTAGTCCAATGTGAATGATTACCATTACCAAAAATCCATCCGCTGAAGTCCTTTACTTCTATTACAATTATACCTTGGGTTGTAGCCAGAACAACGTCAATTTGAGAAAACTTACCCTTTTCTGTCTCAACATATAAATCATGAAATATGGTTTGATGCGGTATGCCATATTTCAATAGGCTCAAGACTAAATCTCTTTCTGATTTGGTACCACGATCTTTTGATGTTACCTTCTTGAGAAGCTTACCATCACGAATTTTTCGGATTATAGAGTATGCTACAAGAAGTATAACAATCGTCATTATTATACCAATTACGGCAGTCTCGTTATCAAGTATATTAAACAAATCTCCGCTTTCCATAATTAAAGATGGATCTGGCAAAGAGAGCAAACAACAGAAACACCCCACCAAACAACCTAAATGCTCCACTATCATCCTCGAACTCTCCTCCGATATATCTTAATACCATCAGAGAGCTAAACAATATTACAACCGGCACACTCATATCAATCTCTTTCAGGGCTGCTGTATGTCGGATGTCTCTGATATGATCTAAGCTAATCACTGGCTCCTTACTGAATCGCTCGACCAGTTCTGTGATGAATAGGGGATTACCACCAGTCTGATCATAGATATGATTCTTGTAGGTTTCATAATCCTCGATGCGGCTCTTGAGTGGTTTAGAGAGCTGGACTATGAGTTGTGTGGCCTCGATGCGGTTCAATGGCTTAATCGTCAGCTTCTGGAAGTTAGATAGAAAGCTGGCTTGCGACATCTTCACTTGTCGAGCTGCAGCTATGATATGAAAGTGATTCTTGAGTTTTTCGAGCGCAGTCACTCCAGCAGGGGTTATACTGGTGATATCATCAATAATCAGGGTGTATTCGTTCTGTTCTGTTGATTTAATCAGGAGGTTAATCAGGTGAGGTATGCTATTCTTAGTGATTACCTTGTTAATCTCAGCTTCTTCCGTTAGTAGTTGGATGACTTTCTCCTTATCGCCGTTATAGAGCTCTAACAGTAGATTGGCTATGGTAGTCTTTACCCCTTTGAAATCATCCAGCCTCAGAATCTTATTATGAGTCAGCATCTGTAATATGCGAGACTTACCAATCCCTTGAGGACCCAATACCAGGAGATTTACCTTCTTATGAAATAAATCATTAATCTCTCTGAGGATATCCTTTCTACCCACAAAGCAGTCTGCTCCAACAGCTCGACTATTCAGGATGAATACATTCGGTTTCGGGAAATACTTATCACGGATCCGCTGCAATCTGGTTCGCTTATCGATCCGCTGTATAGCTTGTCGCTTCTCTTGCTCAGCAACATGTAGGTAGATCTCAGTAGTCTTATAGGAACTATGTCCTAAAAGCTCCTGGGCGGTACGAATATCTGCCCCTTTTTTGACGACTTCGCTGGCGAAAGTATGTCTCAACATATGTGGTGATGCTGTCCAACTGCTGTATTTCTTGAGCATCTTCCAAACGTTCTGTCTGCTAATATGTCCAGCCTTTCCTTTAGTTGGAAACAAATACGCCTCTGATGACTTATCAACAAGCTTAAGATATACTTCTGACAGCGCCGTCACTACTCTCGGTGTCAATGGTATGTCTCTATAGATTGGATCATCTGAACGCTTCTTAAGCGAAGCGATTCGTATCATACGATTCTGAAAATCAAAATTCCCTATACGAAGTGTAATCAGTTCCGTTACTCGCAATCCACAATCGATCATGATGAGCACCATTAGTTGGTGGCGAGAATTATGAGATACATTCTCCAGGAGCATCGCTTGATCACGTTCACTCAGTAGGGGAATATCTCTTCTATCTTCTATCATCAGTTAGTCAGGGCTATGATAGGATAGACCAAATATTATTCCGAAAATTTCGGGCTTCTGGGGTTTTGCCCACAGGCGGAATCAAAAAGATTTTTTGCCAGCGGGGGGGTACGGGGGGGTTACATTATACGTTTAGTGTAACCCTGCTTTTTTCGCAAAAAGGTTACCTCTCAGAGGGTCGCTGATAGGTAACCCTACGTTCGAAACCAAATATTATTCGGATTTAAGGATCAAAATGCGCTGTTTGAGGGTCGTTTTGAGCTTCTTTAGGACGCTTATTACTGAAAAAGGGACTAAAAAGTCATTTTTACAGCCGCCTTGGCGGTGTGAAAGTCAGATTTTGGGTGATTTTGGGCGTTTCAGGTGGATGGAAAGACTTGTAAAGTGGTTTTTCTGTGGGTGAATCGGAGAAAAGCTTACTCTGTGATTATCTAATCACAGTTAATGAGCCTGACTCAGTTCTAAGGGAGCTCTCACCAGCCGTAAAAGATAATTGATATAGATATACCCCTGATCCAACGGGCTGTCCGGCATAAGTGCCATCCCATGATTTCGTTGGATCAGAACTACCAAATATCTGATTACCCCAACGGTCATAAATCGTCATTGAATATCTGGGTAACTCACAATTACTCTTGATATGAAAAAATTGATTCCCAACTGTGCTTGAGATATTTAGAGCATTCGGGATATATACATTGCAATCATCAGGTCTACAATCAATGAAATCAACCATGATACTATCTCGGTAAGTACAATTATCAGTGGTTATCTCAAGGAAATAAAGGCCCTGCTCAGACACTTCGATCTCCCTATCTGATGAATTAGTAGACCATAGATACGAATCTGCAGAAAAATTTGGTTCGAGTTGTAGTATCTCACCACTACATATAATGGTATCTGGAGGTAAGAAAGATAGATCTGGTGTTCCTCGGCTCACCGCAAAACTATCTGTAATGATGCATCCGGAATCATCAAGTATGCTGACATCATATACGCCAGACTCATCTATTGTCCTCATTGAAGTGGTGACTCCATCAGACCAGACTACATCGTCATATTGTGAAAGATCTATAATAAGCGAATCTGAATGACATAAAACTGTATCAACGGGTAATGATATCTGCTCAGACTCACTCACATTTATAGTATCGACTGTAATGCAACCCTGTGCATAAGCAGATAATATATAAGTCCCGTCATCAGTGATCCGTCTATCATATCCAATATAACCATCAGACCATATAAGGCTATCAAAGCGTCGAGCGTCGAGCTCAATCGATAGCGTATCGTCTGGGCATAAAACCACATTATCAGATAAGTCTAACCGAGGCAGATCTAATTGATCTGCTTGTACGATTAGATTGGGCAATCTTGCAAAGCGCTGTAAAAGTCCTTTCATATAGAGACCGTCATCTTCATAATTACAGGCTACTCCTATCTTATTAGGTTCATGGATGATCCCCAAATAATCTCTATTCCTCCTTGTAATATATATTTTGCCATCAAGGCCTATTTGCATAAATGAATAGGTATTTATACCAATATCAGGATTGGCTATCAATGTTTTTGTCTGGAGAATTTCGTCTGGAGAGTTTTTTGATAGATCGTATTGATAAACCTCTGATATTACTTTTATCCTACCTGGTTCTCGCACTTTTCTTCCTTCTATCACATAGAATAATGAGTCATTTGGTGAAAAACTAATGCCTCCGCAAGACTTGTTATTTGCCTCCAGAGGTAGTTTAAGATAATCCTCAATTGATCCCTTGGACTTATTGAATCTGTAAATATTTATTGACGACCCTTCTAAACTACTAAATCCCATTAGATCATAAGCTCTGTTAAATTTTATTGATCCTACCTCAGAATAGCCACCAGTCGTAATATCCCCGATTTCAACTTTGTTAATTTTTCCTATTCCACTTTTTGAAATAGATAAGAAGTAAAATTTATTACTATTTCTTTCTCTTGTCACCACCCAAAGCTGTCCACAATCGCCTTTTGCTATGCTTAAATATTCACCCATATTCTGAAATAATTCTATATTCTTTTGGTTAGGAACAATCGCCCCATTACCATTTCTAAGATTCATGTCTAATACAGAATAACTAACTGTTCCAGGTGAATTGTGTCGTTGACTGTAAAAGATAAGGTATTTATTTGGTGCACTAGGATAAGGAACAATAAGCGTAGAGTTATTAGATGATATGTCTCCATTGAGATGATCCGAATTATGAATTGTATCATGTTCAACATTTCGAACATATAATCCGTCCGTATAAAAACTCAGATGCCCATCTTGGTTGGTATATGAAGCTACATGTTCTACATCTATACTTGTCTGGCCTACCTGCTCAACTATAGGTGACCCAGATGTCCAATTAATTCTATAGCTATCATTAAGGTACCATATCTGGTTATGGACTCCCTGTGATGCCATTATTTGAGGCATCATGATAACTATAGAAATAACTAGACAATTTCTATTGACCTCTTGCCTCATCGAGGATAGCCATTGTTTTATGATATTGATGATCAATAGTATCTGTGGTTAGAAAATATGATTAGCTACAAAGACCTAAAATAAAAGCTACGGCAATATCTTGATCAGTAGAATCAACGGTAGTTTCTCCTACGCCTAACTCATAGTAAGATATGACGGCAAAATTAGTCGAAGAACATGCTGAATAGCCATCATAGGCAAATCCAGCATCTGCAAAATCATCGGTAGATGATGCTCGAAAATTATTAATATAATCTTGTGATTGAGCTACATCTGCTCCTGTAATAGAAGTAATCGATGAGTTATATATACAATTTGAATTAGTAGGGAACTGTGTCCAATCCGCCCATGGATCTGCAGAAGAACAATCAAATGATTTAAAATCTTTTGTTCCCTTTAATTCTTTATACTCATTCATCCTCTCCACGACTCGGTTAATTCTCTCCATAGATAGTGGCTCATGACCTTGTGATATCATATATTCATTAAGTTCCTCGAACGTAGGACGTTCAGTAATATTGATCTGTTGATCTTGATTGTCAATGGTATCGTCCTCTGTACATCCGATCCCCAATAAAAAAGTTGATAGTAATACAATAATTAATTGTTTCATTTTGGTAAAAATTTATGATGAACTTCATTTAGTCTAAATGACTTACGAGAGATGAAGAGATGGCTCCCGAGGAAGGTGTTCTAACAGTATCTGACAGCATGAAGCCGAGTTAATAACTCAAGATGCGCATCTAAGAACTGAAAGCATGTCAAATACTATATTCGTATTAGAAGTTTTCCCACCTAAGTGACCCCACCAATTATGGATAAGTTCGATAGGATATGAAAATGGTTTAATAAAAGCTTAGTTTGTATTTGATAAGTGGAGCTACTGCTCCATATAATCGCCCTGGCACTCACCGCAGATGATCTTTAGATCGGGTTTGCCCCAAACATTGGTTTTACAAGTGGTGCAGGAGTATTTGACTTTGTTCTTTTTGGGTGGGGCGATCTCAGCTGATGGTGTTCCAGCAGGTCCTGCACCATTTACTGAATTCATGATACGGACGATGCGATCTCCCTCGATGGAGATAAACGGCATCTTGAAATCTTGGGGCATGTTATCTAAAGCCACCAAGAAGCGGCCACCGTCGATAGGGTAGTCGCTCATTTTTTGTCCAACGGTTTTACCTCCGGGCTTACCTGTGGTCGATGGCATGAGTCCTACTGATATCATCTTTTCGGCGAACTCCTTATTATGATAACCTGGTCTGGATGGCATACCATGGGTATGTTGCCAGATATGGCACTGCTCATGTACGAGCGTAGAGTATACCTCTATCAAATCCATGGCTAATATCTCAGGATTGATGCTCAGCTCATGTAATCGACTCTTCGTATCTGAGCCGTCCATATCTGCTGCTCTCCATCGGAAGAGAGCGACAAAACCCATGGCTTTAGATTTTCGGGATAAGTTGAGGATGACTGGTGGCAACTGCTTTTGAAATAATACCACATTGAAATATTCATAGGCATTCTCGAAGGCCTCGAATTGCTGCTTAGTTGGGGTTTTTGATCTTGCTGGATTCATAAGATGAATTTACTGTATCGTACGATACAATTATAAAATAATTACTGTCCTCTGATATACTGCTCTATGGTCGAGCTCTCCACACCACAGGTGCCCACGAAATAGCCTCTCGCCCATACACTGCGCTCTGGATAGATCGTCTCGATGTCTGGATAATCAAGTAGGGCTTTAGAAAGGTGGACCTTCAGTCTGCCGACTAATCGACTGATCATCACATCTGGTCGTGCCTCGATGAATAGATGGATATGATCAGGCTGTACACTACTCTCAATCAGGAGCGCACCGTGATCTGATAGAAACTCTCGGACTAATCGAGTCAAGAGCAGGGCATAGGGTGATAATATCGCTTTGCGATACTTTGGGATAAATACGATGTGATAGCGGCATAAGTGGCAGCTGTGGGAAGTGGATCTCATAATTACATGGGTTTAAAAAATGGCGGTTGCTTCTCACACAACCGCCAAAGGTTCTAATACTCAGATGGAAACAGCACAGTAGTATATGATCTGCAAGCCTCGGTAATGATCCAAATCTTAGTCTGCGGTCTCATCGACTCGGCTATGTTGAGATACTTAGGTATGTTGTAACTGCTGATAATACGGCCACCATGCGCCAGGGCATAGTCATTAGTCTCTGCATCATGATGGCATACGTCCCCCCAATCTTGATACTTGTGTCGTCCCAAGCTGCCCAATACAAATCGGCTGAATAGGGAAGAGCCTGCTACGGCTCGGCTAACCCCTGCAGTCATGAAGAATTGCCCTGTCTTGATAATCTGCTTTTTAGTTTGTGTAGCAGCCCGTCGGCCTTGCCGGTCGCTCAATTGAAGGTCTCCCAGACCTTCTTTTTTAATCTCGCTCATATATGGTATTTGTTGAATGAAAAAAAGTGTTCGGCACACCTCACAGTGGAGTCGAACCGATAGGCAACAAAAAGCGCCGCTGCGCCCGCCGCTGGTGGATCGGGGCACAGCGCAAGGTGGAGCACTCGACGTAGGAGAGGGACTACCTTGTCGCAGGGCATGGCAGGGCAACTTGCCTCTCGGGTCGATCTCAACGTCTCTAATTGGGTGGTTCTCAGCCCAGCTTCCGGACTGAGAATGCCATATAGCCTTTGGTTGTGGGCTGTGATGCTGAATATTGAAATGTCAGTACGTTAAAGCCCCCGTAAATAGGGTGGTTGGGTGGGGTCATGGGCTATATCTCAGGTGTATGTCGCATCATAGATGTCTCACAGATGAGAGGGGAGCGGTGGCCTCAGATGTGAGATCAGATAGGATGTGGCATAGTCCTGATGCCGCTGAATAGGAGGGAAGCGGTCTGGAACAGATGGGATAGATAGATTCCTTTTTAGGATCTATCCCAGATGATGAAGATGGCTGAACGACGCTACAATAAGCAATGGTGTCGTAGTGCTCCTATCGGGGGATCTGAAGGGTGAGCCTCAAGCCACCAGCATGCTGGTGGTGATTGACTGAACCCATTGTCTTGAAACCCTAATGTTTGTTCTGTTGATGGGCGATACC